>CABURF010000213.1 GCA_902493755.1 uncultured Coriobacteriia bacterium | reverse complement strand
GCGGCAACTACTTTGACACCGCCTGGGCCTATCCCAATAGCGAAGCGGCATTGCGCAAGGCGCTCGTGGAGCGTCATCCGCGGGACTCGTTTTTCATCGCCGACAAATGTGTTGCATGGACGCATTGCAACAGTGCTGATGATCTTGAAAAGCAGCTGCAGGAATCGCTCGCGAATCTCGGTGTCGATTATTTCGATGTCTATCTCATGCACAATCTTGGTGGCAACAGGACGGCGGCTTTTGAGAAATACGATGCGTGGGAGTTCGTGAAGAGCGTCAAAGAGCGCGGTCTCGCCAAGCACATCGGCTTCTCTGCCCACTGCACCCCGGAGGAACTCGAGCAGTTCATTCAGGCGTGTCCCGAGGCAGAGCTCGTGCAGCTTCAGATTAATTATCTCGATTGGAATAATCCATCCTTCCGCGAGCGGGAGTGCGTCGAGGTGGCAAACAAACACGGACTTCCCATAATCGCTATGGAGCCGGTGAAAGGCGGACTGTTGGCAGACCCTCCCGTGCCTGTGCGCGAAATTCTGAACGAGGCGATGCCCGGGAGCTCCTATGCCGTCGATGCGCTGCGATTCGCAGCAAGCCAGGAGGGTGTTTTCACCGTTCTTTCGGGGATGAACACGCTCGCGCAGGTTGAAGACAACGCCCGTGCATTCGCTGATTTCAAGCCACTCTCACCCGTGGAATGCGCAGCTATCGAGCGGGCGCAAACAGCGATGGCAGAAAGCGGTATCGTCCCATGCACGGGATGCGATTACTGTGCGAAAGTCTGCCCGATGGATATCGGCATATCCGGCGCCATGACCGCCCTCAACTATTTCATTAACTTCAGCGACGCCTGCGAAGCCAACTATCAGCTAGGGTTTATCGTGCGATTCAATGGCGGGAAGAAGATGCCGAGTGAGTGTATCGATTGTCGTGCCTGCATGGAGGCCTGCCCGCAAAACATCGACATCATGGATTGCTTCAAGCGCATCGAGGAGGAGATTGTTCCGCATGGACGCCCTCGGGTGCTCATGCGACCGTAGGTGCATACGTAAGCATATGGCGGAATCGTCATGAAGGGGCCTCTCGGGGCGCCCCTTTCCTTTTAGGCTCGTCTCGCGTACCTCCGCGATCTATGACGTTCAAAATCAAACCCTACGCCGTGCGCAGCACGTACGCACTCCCATCGCTGCTCTCCAGACACCAGCGAATGTCCGTCGTCCTTTCGAGCAGGCGATCGTCGTGGCTCACGAGCATGAGTGCTCCCGGATAGGCGACGAGCACGCGTTCCAAGGCCTCAATGGAGCCGATATCCAGGTGATTGGTCGGTTCGTCCATTGCTATCAGCACGGGCCGACGCAAGATGCCCTGTGCAAGCATGAGCTTGCGCAACTCGCCAGGGCTGAGCTCGTCGCCATCCAGGATGCGGTCGGGATCGGAGTTGAGCTGCGCGACGATGGAGAGAACGCGACCGCGCTCACCGGGTGACGCTTCATGCAAGCTGGCCGTGATGCGCGCGGCGAGCTCGCTCCCGATTTCCTGCGGTATGAAAAGTGTACTCAGATCGTCCGGCACCCTTCGCATGAGCGCTGTAAGCAATGTGGTCTTGCCGCTGCCGTTGACTCCCGCGATGCCGATGTGCTCGGTGTTACCCACCGCAAGGTCCGGTATGCGCAGACAATGCTCCCCCTGCACCAGGTCGCCCGCCTCCATGCGCACGAGCACCTTGCGCGGACTCGCCTCCGCGTCCATCCATATATCGCCCGCGTACTGCTTGTCCACGCGTGCTTCCTCAAGCGCTTGCCGCACCTTCTCCAAACGTGCGTCCATGCGCGAGGAGAGCTTACCGGCAACACCGTCCTTGCCGGTATAGACCGCCAGCTTGATGCGCCCCTTGCCGTCATGATCCTTCGCATCAAGATGGCGTGCGCTTCGTTTTGCATCCGACTTACTCGCCTCGTTGCGTCGCCGCGCGGCTTCGGCCTGGATGCGTGCCGCCTCGCGTTTGGCGTCCCGTCGCTGGCGCTGCGCGGTCTTCGTATCGCACGCGGCCTGCTCCCTTGCCTGCGCATAGCCACCCGATCGCATCACGACACGCACGCCCTCGAAGCACAGACACTGCCCCGCGAGGGCATCCAGAAGCTCGCGGTCGTGGGAAATAAGCAGCCCGACACCCCGATAGCCCGCAAGCGCCCTGAGAATGGCCTGGCGCGTGAGGACATCCACGTGGTTGGTCGGCTCGTCCATGACGAGCACGTCGGGCTCTTCCCAAAGCGCCACGGCAACCTGCAGACGCTTTTGCTGGCCAATTGAAAGCGTGTCGTAGCGCCAGGACCAATCATCGTCGACGCCCAAATCGGCACGCAAGCGCACAGCCGTCTGCTCCCACGAGCACGCAAAGTCCTCGAGCCGGTCGGGTGGAGTGGTCGCATCCTGCTCGCAATACGCGATGACAAGGCCACGCGGAGACACCGTGCCGCTATCAGGCGCCAACATGCCCGCCGCAATGCGCGCGAGCGTGCTCTTACCGCAACCGTTGCTGCCAATGATGCCCGTCCACCCCACCGGGAAAACGGCACGCACGCTGTCGAGGACAGTCTGGGTCGATCCGGGATACGAATAGGAGACATCGTTCAGGGTTATCTGCATGGGAACCTCGCTTGATGACAGCGCGACACAATCGCCTCCGAAGGCGACGGGCCACGAAACGAAATGGGTCATCAACTAGAAACGCAAGGTTCGGTTCCCCTTTGGTCAGGGCCCAGCATCTTGGCGCGCCACCGCCACCGAGCCAAACAGTGAGGACATGATAGCAGACAGAATTGCTTTCCCGCTAGCAAGCAAGGCGCCCCCGGTAATCCGGAGGCGCCATTGTCGTCTTGGCCAGAGGAGATTTCTCGACTGCGCTCACTTCGTTCGCTTCACTCGAAATGACAGT
>CABURF010000212.1 GCA_902493755.1 uncultured Coriobacteriia bacterium | reverse complement strand
CTGCTCCGCCCATGAACACCTGAAAGGACCAGCTCATGCTCTTTGCCAACATCGACATCCTCGACGAGAACCTCGACCACAAGCGCGGCATGTTTGTGGGCACCGAGGGCAGTCACATCACTTACGTGGGTGCCGAGGAGCCCGCCGATGCCGCGCGCTTTGGCGAGCGCTATGACGGCGCGGGCAAACTGCTCATGAGTGCGTTCTATAACACGCATGCCCACACGCCCATGACGCTGCTGCGCGGCTACGCCGAGAACCAGCCTCTCCAGCAGTGGCTTAACGATACGGTCTGGCCCTTCGAGGGCAAGATGGACGTGGAGAGGAAGCATCATTACTGGGGCTGCATGCTCAGCCAGGCCGAGATGTTACGCTATGGTGTGGTGGGTTACACCGACATGTACTTCGCCACCGTCGACCGCTGCGAGGCTACCCTCGAGGCGGGTATGAAGGCCAACCACTGTGATGGCGGCACGATGTGCTTCGTCGAGACCGACTACGACACGCTGCCCGTGGCCGCGGTGAACGAGCGGCTCTTTGCCGAGTACCAGAACGCTGGCGACGGTCGCGTGAAGATCGATATGTGCGTGCACGGCGAGTACACCACGCCCCAGGGCATGATCGAGCGCTGCGTGGCCGAGGCCAAGGCGCACGACACGGGACTGCACATCCATCTTGCCGAGACCAAGCTCGAGTGCGACGAGTGCAAGGAGCGCCATGACGGCATGACCCCGGCGGCCTGGTTCGATCACTTGGGCGCCTTCGACATTCCCGTCACCGCGGCCCATTGCGTGTGGGTCGAGCCCTCCGACATCGAGCTCATGGCGGCAAAGGGCGTGAACGTGAGCCTGAACCCCGCGAGCAACATGAAGCTCGCGAGCGGATTTGCGCCGGTGCAGGCCATGCTCGACGCCGGCGTGCATTGCTCGATCGGCACGGACGGCATGGCGTCGAACAACACCCATAACATCCTGCAGAGCGCCTACCTGCTTGCCTGCGCCCAGAAGGGCAACGCGCTCGACCCCGCCATCATCACGCCCAAGGAGATTCTGCGCATGCTCACGGTCAACGGCGCACGCTCCCAGCGTCGTCATGATTGCGGCGTGCTGGCGCAGGGCAAGCGCGCCGATCTTGTCGTCATGGACATCGACACGCCGTGGATGACGCCCGTGCACGACATCGCGACCAACCTCGTCTACAGCGCCAACGGCGCGGACGTGGTGCTCACCATGTGCGATGGCCAGGTGCTCTACAGGGACGGGGAGTACGAGACCATCGACGTCGAGAAGGCAAAGGCCGAGGTCAAGCGCAGTGTAGACGAGGTGCTCGCGGCGCTGTAAGGCTAGAAATTCCACTGTGGAATAGATGACTCCTGTTCGAGTAAGGCGCATGCTTTATTATGAATACATCATGCAGAAGTATGGGCATCAATGCGGTCGAAGAGATCGAGTTTTTCTGAAGCTCTTGTACCGACTGGTGTCTAGAGTCAAAGACGGCGGGCGCGTGACCATTGAAAGGTACGAAAAGGGCTCATTTCGCCAGGCTTTGCGGTCAGTGACTGTCATGCTTGGCATTTCGGGGTCAGGGGCTAGTGATTCTTGGCGACAAGATGCGGATTACGGCCAACGACCGGCGATTTTTGGCAGTACACATGCGATGGCTGACAGTTCATGACGGAACACGCTTCAGTCACATTGATGAGCTACTGAGCAAGAAAGCGGGGCGGCTGCATATG
Organism: uncultured Coriobacteriia bacterium; assembly: GCA_902493755.1. Lineage (GTDB taxonomy): Bacteria > Actinomycetota > Coriobacteriia > Coriobacteriales > QAMH01 > QAMH01. Next base: position 1,206 of record CABURF010000212.1, on the reverse strand, counting down.
CGACCGCCCCGCTCGTTTACGCGAATATGTGATAGTGAGAATTCCTCGTTACCCAATCTCCTTGGCAGCCCAGGTATCCTCGGTGCCCTTGAGCTGCGCCTCGTCGAGCTTGTCCTCCTCGATCTCCTCGACGGGCAGCGGTGCGTCCTTGCCGGGGAAGAACTCGATGCCCTTCTTGCGACGCGCCATGTACTCAGCGGATGCTGTGAACAGCACGTCGGAGGAGGAGTTGAGCGCGGTCTCGCAGGAGTCCTGGATGACGCCGATGATGAGGCCGACGGCGACGACCTGCATGGCGATATCCTGGCCGATGCCAAACAGCGAGCAGGCAAGCGGAATGAGCAGCAGCGAGCCACCGGCGACGCCCGATGCGCCGCAGGCGCCAACGGCGGACAGGACGCTTAAGACGACTGCCGTGGGGAAGTCAACCTGGATGCCGAGCAGGTGCACGGTTGCCATAGTCATGATCGAGATGGTAACAGCCGCACCCGCCATGTTGATGGTCGCGCCGAGCGGAATGGAGACGGAGTAGTTGTCCTTGTTCAGACCGAGGTTCTGACACAGCTCCATGTTGACGGGAATGTTCGCCGCCGAGCTGCGGGTGAAGAACGCCGTGATGCCCGAGTCCTTGAGGCAACGCAGGACGAGTGGATAGGGGTTCTTGCGGATGCAAACGAAGACGATGATGGGATTGACCACGAGGGCGATAAGCAGCATGCAGCCGACGAGCAGCAGGATGATCGCGCCGTAGGAGGTGAAGATCTCGAGGCCGCTCGTAGACACGGACGTGTAGACGAGGCCGAGAATGCCGAACGGCGCAAGGTTGATGATCCAGCGTACGACGCGCGTAATCGCCTCGGAGATGTTCTCGAAGACGGTCTTGGTGGACTGTCTGGCACTGCGCAGCGCGATGCCGAGCACGATTGCCCATGCCAGGATGCCGATGAAGTTGCCCTTCATGAGCGCGTCAGCGGGGTTGGAGAAAATGTTGGTTACGAGCGTGAGAAGCACGGCGCCGATGCCCTCGGGTGAGGCGGCGACGTCCTCGGGCGGATTCGCGAGCTGGATGTCGACGGGGAAGGCGAAGCTCACGAGCACGGCGATGAACGCCGAGAGGATCGTCGACACGATGTAGAGCAGGATAACGGTCTTCATGGAGCCAGCGGTCTTGGCGTTGGCAAGTGCGCTCAGGACTAGGAAGAAGAC
>CABURF010000211.1 GCA_902493755.1 uncultured Coriobacteriia bacterium | reverse complement strand
AGGCAGTAAGAAGGCAGCATGTCCGCTATTCTCGCGTCGGTACTCACACCACCCGTGCTCGTCATCCTCATCGTGACGGCAATCATCTTTGTGGGACTCTGGGTCGTATGCATCATTTGGGTTAACAGAGATGCCAAGACACGCGAGGCTCCCGTGCTGCTGTGGACCGTCATCGCTGCCGTACCCGTCGCCGGCTTGGTTGCCTACTGCTTGCTGCGTCCGCCTCTCAATGCGGCCGACTCCACCGAGCAGGTCATGAACCTCGAGCTCATGGGACGCCAACTCTCCGATTATGGCAACTGTCCCCGTTGCGGCGAACCGGTGAAGAGCGACTACATCGCTTGTCCCAACTGCCGTGTTCAGCTGCGCAACGTGTGCAACAGTTGCGGACGTCCGCTCGAACCCAGCTGGCAGATATGTCCCTATTGCGCGCAGCCGCTCACGCGTCAGACACGCCAGCGCTCGGCCTAGCGTAAGTTCCCCTTGCATCGCGCCGTGCCGCGGTGTAGTGTCTCGCCAAGTGCTTCTATCGATGAAGTCCCACTCGGTTTGTGGCCGAGCACGGGCAGAAAGGAAAGACCATGAGCACGATTTCCGTTTACCTTCCCGATGGTTCCAGCAAAGAGCTCGAGGCAGGAGCGACCGTTGCCGATTGCGCGGCGGCTATCGGAGCCGGTCTTGCCAAGGCCGCCGTTGCCGGCAAGATCGACGGTGAGCTCGTCGGCCTCGATGCGCCGCTTGCCGATGGCGCGCAGGTCGAGATCGTCACCAAGACATCACCCGAGGGTCTCGGCATCTTACGTCACTCGACGGCGCACATCATGGCAGAGGCCGTGCAGGAGCTCTTCCCAGGAGCCCAGATTGCCTTTGGCCCGCAAACCGATGATGGCTTCTTCTACGACTTCGGCTTGACTGAGAACCTCTCGTCCGATGATTTCGAGGCCATCGAGGCCAAGATGAAGGAGATCATCAAGAAGGATGAGCCCTTCGTGCGCGAGGTCGTCACGCGCGATGAGGCCAAGGAGATCTTCAAAGACCAGAAGTTCAAGGTCGAGCACATCGATGATCTGCCCGAAGACGCCGAGATCTCCATCTATCGCCATGGCGATTTCGTTGACCTCTGCAAGGGGCCACATATTCCCAGCTCGCGCAAGATCGGCGCCTTCAAGCTCATGAAGCTTGCCGGCGCCTACTGGAAGGGCGATGCCGAGAACGAGCAGCTGCAGCGTCTCTATGGTACGGCGTTCTTCGACAAGAAGGACATGAAGGAGTACCTCTTCATGCTCGAGGAAGCCGAGAAACGCGATCACCGCAAGCTCGGTCGCGAGCTCGGCATCTACATGATGGACGAGGAAGCCGGTGTCGGCTTGCCGCTGTATCTGCCGGCCGGTGCGCGCATCATCCGCATCATGCAGGAGTGGCTGCGCAAGGAGCTGTATCGTAGGGGCTACGAAGAGGTCATCACCCCGCACATCTACAAGGCAGATGTCTGGAAGACGAGTGGCCACTATGGCTACTACAAGGACAACATGTACTTCTTCGAGATCAACGAGGGGAGTGACGAGGAGCCGCGTTTGAGCGAGTACGGCGTAAAGCCGATGAACTGTCCCGGTCATGTCATCCTCTACAAGAACGATATCCACTCGTATCGTGAGTTGCCCATCAGGTATTTCGAGTTCGGTACCGTGTATCGACACGAGATGAGCGGTGCCGTGCACGGCCTTATGCGTGCTCGCGGTTTCACGCAGGATGACGCACATGTCTTCTGTCGCGAGGACCAAGTTGTCAACGAGGTCTGCGCGATTCTCGACTTGGCGGATTCCATCATGAAGGAGTTTGGCTTCGAGTACATGGCCGAGATATCGACGCGTCCCGAGAAGTCCATTGGTACCGACGAGATGTGGGAGAAGGCCGAGAGCTTCTTGCGTGAGGCCATCGAGCGTCGTGGCATCCCGTACGAGATCAACCCCGGCGACGGTGCCTTCTATGGTCCCAAGATCGACATCAAGGTCAAGGACGCGCTTGGACGCTGGTGGCAGTGCTCGACGGTGCAAGTTGATTTCAACTTGCCCGAGCGCTTCGACGTCACCTATCGTACGGCCGATAATACGAGTGAGCGTCCGTGGATGCTCCATCGCGCACTTTTTGGTTCCATCGAGCGCTTCCTTGGCATCCTCATCGAGCATACGAGCGGCAATCTGCCATTGTGGCTCGCGCCGACGCAGGCCGTTATCATTCCCATCGCCGATCGCCACGTCGAGGCTGCCGAACAGGTCGCGGCTGAGTTGCGTGCACATGGTGGGCGTGTCGAGGTATACGAGCAAAACGAGCCCATGCGCGTGAAGATCGCCAAGGCGCAGGGACAACGCGTTCCCTACATGCTCGTCATTGGCGACAAGGAAGTCGAGAATGATGAGGTTGCGGTACGTGAGCGCCATGAGGGCGACTTGGGATCGATGAAGCTCGAGTATTTCACGAAGATTATCGAGGAAGCCCAGGTCTAATGGCGCAGCCCATGACCATCGCCGAGAAGATACTCGCAGCGCATGCGGGGCTCGACGAGGTTGCTCCAGGCCAGCTCATCGAGTGCAAACTTGATGTCGTGCATGCCAATGACATTACGGCACCTATCGCCATCGATGTGTGCCGTCAGGTCGGCGATGAGGTCTTTGATCCAGCGCGCGTGGTTCTCGTTCCAGACCATTACACGCCGAACAAGGACATCAAGAGCGCCGAGCAGGCAAAGATCATGCGCGAGTTCGCGTTCGAGCAGGGTATCGAGCATTACTACGAGGTCGGGTGCGCGGGAATCGAGCATGCGCTCCTGCCCGAGAAAGGCGTGGTGGTGCCGGGCGACCTCACCATAGGGGCTGATTCGCATACCTGTACCTATGGAGCGCTCGGGGCGTTCTCGACTGGTATGGGATCGACCGACGTAGGTGTCGCCTT
>CABURF010000210.1 GCA_902493755.1 uncultured Coriobacteriia bacterium | reverse complement strand
GTGGCATAACGCCACGGCCCCTTTTGCGTTGTCTCACTTGTTATTTCGAGCGAGCGAAGTACTTTCCTGTCATTTCGAGCGAGCGAAGCGAGTCGAGAAATCTCCTCCTCAGCACGTTCTCCTCACTGCTTCACGCCAGCCACGGAGAAGTTCGTTTGCGTAGGCCGGCCGCATCTGCGCGTCGAAGACGCTGTCCGTCGTGCGCATGGCGCGCAGCTCTTCGGTACCATTCCAGAATCCATTGGTGAGCCCCGCCAGGTATGCCGCACCGAGTGCCGTTGACTCGATGTTCATGGGTCGGTGAATCTGCGTCTGCAAGATATCGCTCTGGAACTGCATGAGGAAATCGTTTGCCGAGGCGCCGCCATCAACGTTGAGCTGCCTGATCTTGAGGCCCGCATCTGCTTGCATGGCGACGGCGAGGTCATACACCTGGTATGCGAGTGCTTCGAGTGCGGCGCGGGCGATATGCGCACGCCCGGCTCCGCGCGTGAGCCCGTAGATAGCGCCACGTGCGTCGGGCTCCCAATGGGGAGCACCGAGGCCCGTAAACGCGGGGACGATGTAGACACCGCCCGTATCGGGGATGCTCTCGGCGAGCTGCTGCGTCTCGGCAGGAGTCTGCGCGATGCCGAGCTCGTCGATGAGCCATTGGATGAGCGCACCTGCCATGAAGACGCTGCCCTCAAGGGCGTACTCGGTGTGCGTCACGTTAGGGGCAGATGCCGCAATGGTCGTGACGAGGCCGTTTCTCGATGTGACGGGCGTGTCACCCGTATGCAGCAGCAGAAAGCAGCCTGTGCCGTAGGTGTTCTTGGCCTGACCCGCCTCGAAGCAGCATTGCCCGAAGAGCGCCGCTTGCTGGTCGCCCGCAACGCCGCATATGGGGATGCCGGCGGGGATGTTCGGGTAGTCGGTCTCGCCGAAGAAACTCGCGCTCGGCCGCACTTCGGGCATCATGTGCTCGGGAATGTCGAAAAGCTCGAGCAAGCTCTTGTCCCAGCAGCCCTTATATATGTCGTAGAGCATGGTGCGACTTGCATTGGTGACGTCGGTTGCGTGTACTTTGCGGCCCGTGAGGTTCCAGATGAGCCAGCAGTCGACAGTTCCGAAGAGCAGCTGGCCCTCTTCGGCAAGCTTGCGTGCGCCTGGTACGTTGTCGAGAAGCCACTTGATCTTGCTCGCCGAGAAATATGCGTCTGGATGTAGGCCGGTGACGAGCTCGATTCTGTCGCATACGGCCAGGTCCGAGCAGAGGTCGGCGATGATGGGCGCAGTACGACGGCATTGCCACACGATTGCGTTTGCAATGGGGCGACCCGTCTCGCGGTCCCATACGATCGTGGTCTCTCGCTGGTTGGTGATGCCGATGCTGTCGATGTCTTTTGCTTCCAGCGCATGACATGTGATCAGGTCGGTCATCGAACCCAATTGCGAGAAGATGATCTCCTGGGGGTTTTGCTCTACCCATCCCGGCTGTGGGTATATTTGGGGAAACTTGCGCTGAATGGAGTCGACCGAGCGGCCCTCATGATCGATGAGGACGGAGCGCGAGGAGGTCGTGCCTTGGTCGAGCGAGATGACGTATTTTCCGGTCATTTGCTGCCTCCATTCACCTGCTTGTCAAGCCATGCGGCGACGTCCTCATATACGCGCATGTGGTCGTCCTCGTTCAAGATCTCGTGGCGCATGCCCGCGTATATCTCGACCTCGACATCCTGTACGCCGGCTTTTTGCATCATGGCGGCAACCTTCCTGACGCCTTCGCCCATGGAGCCTACGGGATCTTCGGCGCCGGCGATGAAGAGCAGGGGAAGCCCGTGCGGCACGGCCTGTATGGTTGCAGGTGAGCATGCTTCCCTAGTGAGCGCCGTGAGCGCCGCGTAGCCGCCGGCGGGGAACATGAAACCGGATTTCTCGTCGGCAAGGTAGTGATCGACGTTCTCTTGACTGGCAGAGATCCAATCTGCCTCGGTGCGCGCATCGTCGATGACCTTGTTGAAGGCGCCGACGCCCATGTGATCCAACAGCTTGCTCTTGTAGTTCTTGCCACGAATGGCGGACATGGCACGCGCGAGCGCATTCCCCGCCTTCGATACGATGGGGGCGATGTAGCCCGTGCCGCAGAGTATGGCACCGGCCAGGCCCTCGCCATGGCGTGCGATGTAATCGCGCATGATGTAGCTCCCCATCGAATGTCCGAAGACGAAGTAGGGAAGCCCTGCTGGGGTGCGTGCCAGCATGAGCGAGCGCATGCGATGCACATCCTCGATAAGATGATTCGCGCCGTTGCGGGGGTCGAAGCCGCCCCAAGGCACATCGTCCGAGACGCTGTCGCCATGGGCGAGGTGATCGTAGCCGCCGACGATGAAGCCCTTGCTTGCCAGGAAGCGCGCGAAGTCATCGTAGCGCCCGATGTGCTCGGCCATGCCATGGGCTATCTGCACGATGCCACGCGGCTTTGCGCAGCTTTCGTCGTGCCAGATATAGCCTCGTATGGTTGTTTCGGTATCGGTGCTTGCAAACGAGATGGGCTCTTGCATGATGCTGTCAGTCATGATGCCTCCTCGGGTGACGTTCGATGTGTGCAATATTATAATCGCGCTATGGAACGAAGACCTAACAAAGCGCGTAAGCAAGGTGCGATTGCGCGACTGGTGAACCACTGGATAGATCGCCTCGTCGGTGCGGTGACGCAACGCTCGCTTACGAATCAGGAAGAGCAGTACTCTCCCCATCAGACCACGCGCGATTTCATTTTCAACAGCGTTGGCATTGGCGTATGGGGTGTAGTGTTTCCACTGCTTACCATTGTCATCACGCAGTTCGTAGGCGCCGATCAGGCCGGTATCTTTTCGCTCGCTTTTGTGACTGGCACCTTGTTGATGATTATCGGCAATTACGGCGTGCGTACCTATCAGGTGCCGGATATCGACGAGGACCATTCCTTCG
>CABURF010000209.1 GCA_902493755.1 uncultured Coriobacteriia bacterium | reverse complement strand
CATACCGCGCACGAGAACGCCAAACACCAGCGATGCGACATTAGTCTTGTTCTGGTGAGCATCCACTTTCTTTATCGCAGCTCGCTCGCAATCCTCAGCAGCGATAATCGCCTCCACCGTACCGATATCGCGCAGGCGGCTCGCCAGCTCAATGTCCTTCAGACTAGTCTGCCTCCACGTGCTCTCAGCAAAGAGACCTGTAGCGGCATAGCTTACCGCCATCACGATGCAAGCCGCGGCAATTAACTCGAATGGCAGACCACTGCCGTCAAAAGAAATCATTTCATGTCCCTCGTTCGCCAAAACGCCATTATATGGAATCTTCTCTCAATCAAACCTCCTGAAGCGACCGATTGCTCTATATATCGTTCCAGTACAAATCATTGAATCCGTCACCTCCCCCTGAGCCCAAGCCATCGAAAACCTTGTGTAGTACTCCCGAAGAAACAGATTAGCATCTAGCTTCAAAATGAACGTGCTCAACCCAAAAGCTTGAATTGAGGAGACCCTGTATCATGCCAAGTCTGCAGAGCTGATGAAAACTTGGACATATATTGCCCCGTGCTTTCCCTTCCTCATGTATGTTGTGCAGAAGACGCTTACCGGGTCAGATGATACCTTCAAAGTCTCAAGTTTGAAAAACATAGTCAGTGGCGGCATCCACCTTATTCTCGCTCAGGCACTACCCTATGTACGTAGGGGCAAATGTAAGGACGATCGAACCGATAGCGTAAATAGCATACTTGCGGCACTTCCGATGATGCCCCCTCCGATACCGAGCCATCCGAAGATGACAGCGACATCGACGATCAGTCCGACAACGAGCGCAACATTCTTGAGCATGTCCCAAGCACTTGCCTACGGCACCTCCACACCGGACGAATTTTTAGTATCTTGCTCATCTCTTTCGACATGCCGTGCTTGGTAGGCGGTTATCAACTTGACCATCTTGGATGCTTAGGCCTTGCTCTCGTCATTCGATGACTTATGAACATCTTGAAAACTGGATAATTTGAGCTATACACATCGGAAATAAAAGTGCAAGCAGCGAAGAAGTGAGCCCGGGCAATCTTCATCGTTGCGTTAAGACTTTCGTACTTCACCTTATAGATTTACAGAAATGTTCCGTCAGAAAAGTTCCCGTTTCTTCACGAATCTTCACGTTTTTAATTAACACCAGGTACCGGCAGGACACATACCCGCAGGTCAAACCTTCACGAATCTTCACGGAAAATATGACGAAATATGACGGGTTATGAAAAGAAATATCCCCCTGACCGGGGGATATTCTCGAATCGTGCTGGTGTCGGAGGGGGGACTTGACCCCCCACGCCCGTAATGTGGGCACTAGCACCTCAAGCTAGCGCGTCTGCCATTCCGCCACTCCGACTTTTCAAATAGCCCTGATGACTAGCGAACCGACCCCGTGGGGAAGGAAATCATCAGGAGAAGCAAGGATACCATGAACACGACCGCAAAGATAACCGTCATTCGGTCAAGATTGCGCTCAACGATGCTCGATCCGGTGTCAGTGCCGTAAATGCTGCCGGCAATGACTTCGGAAACGCCCGTGCCCTTGCCCGAATGCATAAGCACGAAGATGACAAGGCCGATTGCCGAAATCGCCCAGAGAACCAAGACGACATACATAAACGGCGCCGAGTGCATCACATTGAGTATCGCGTCCACGAAATGCCTTTCCTTCTTACTAACGTGCCGCGTGTTACGCGTCACAGGTTAGTCATTCTAACAGTTCCTACGCGCGGGTCAACAGTGAATTTCCCGTCCACTGCTCGGGCTTCTCAAGACCGAGCAGGTCGATGAGCGTGGGGGCAACATCGGCCAGACGCGCATCATCCCCGTCGACAAGGCCAAGCGTCGTATCATTGCAGACAAGCACGAGCGGCACGCGCGCCGTCGTGTGAGCCGTGAACGGGTTCTCCCCGTCGTCGGCGAGCATCTTATCGGCATTACCGTGATCGGCCGTAACGAGTACTGCGCCGTCCTTGGCAAGAATTGCTTCAACCACATGGGAAAGGCCATGATCAACCGCCTCAACGGCAGCCGTGGCAGCCTCAATCACGCCCGTGTGCCCAACCATGTCGCAGTTGGCATAATTCACGATGTAGACATCGGCCGCATCATCGTTAATCGCCTGCTCAAGCGCCTCGGTAACGAGCGGCTCGGACATTTCGGGCTGCAAGTCGTAGGTCGCAACCTTGGGACTTGCGATGAGCTTGCGCTCCTCGTCTTGCTTGGGCTGCTCGACACCGCCGTTAAAGAAGAACGTGACGTGCGCGTACTTCTCGGTCTCGGCGATGTGGAACTGACGCAGACCTTGCGCCGCGAGCAAATCGGCAAGCGTATTCTCCGGAAAGGCTTTGGGAAAGGCGATGGGCGCATCGATAGTCGGATCGTACTCCGTCAGGCAGACGAAGTTGACATCCGGCACATTGGGACGCGGAAAACCATCGAAATCCTTATCCACGAAGGCACGTGTGAGCTCGCGAGCACGATCGGGTCTGAAGTTGAAGAAGATCATCGTGTCGCCATCGTTGACGCCACGATGGTTGAGAACCGTCGGGATGACGAACTCATCGGTGATGTCCACCTTGTAGGATGCCTCGACGGCACCCACCGGGCGATTTCGTGCGAAGCCCTTGCCAGCGCCGAGGGCAATCGCATTCCAGGCCTGTTGCACGCGATCCCAACGTTTGTCACGATCCATCGCGTAGTAACGGCCCGATATGGTCGCAATCTCGGCCTGAGCACCGTTGTAATCATTGAAGATGTGGTCGCAGAAATCGACGATACGTTGAACATAGCCTGCGCCGCTCTTGGGATCGACATCACGACCATCGAGGAAAGCATGGATGCGGATATCGCGGCTGCCGCGCTTGGCTGCCATTTCGATGAGCGCTTCGAGATGCTCGATATTGCTGTGCACGCCGCCATCAGAGAGCAAACCCAGGAGATGAATGGGACGG
>CABURF010000208.1 GCA_902493755.1 uncultured Coriobacteriia bacterium | reverse complement strand
TTCATCCCAAGCACCATGTCGACAAGACGTATCAGGCGCATGTGGATGGCGTTCCCAGTGTAGAGGAGATCCAGGCACTTCGTGACGGCATCATGCTCGACGACGGTCTCACGGCACCGGCACGGGTTCGCGTCGTTGCCGAACGTCCCGATGGCACGAGTGACATCGAACTCGTTATACATGAGGGTAGAAAACGCCAGGTCAAACGTATGTGTTCGGCTGTGCATCATCCGGTGCTCGACTTGCATCGGAGTAGCTTCGGTCCGCTTGTTCTCGAGGATGTCGAGGAAGGCGCTTGGCGTCTCTTGCGTGATGACGAGGTCGCGAGCTTGCGCAAGACTGCGGGCCTTTAGACAGGGAGAAGCCGGTTATGACGAAGCACGAAGACGATGCGACGACCCCGAACCCGCTTGCGACGGGAGCCAAAGATGACATGCCGCGGGTCTTGCTCATGCGGCATGCCCAGACGCATGCGAACTCCCAGGGTTTCTTTCTCGGGAGGAGGGACGAGGGGGTGACCGCGCTCGGTGAGGAGCAGTCGCGCCGTGCCGTCGAAGGGCTCGTTGCCTGGTGTCCTGACCGCATCATATGTTCGCCCCTCAAACGTTGCAGGATGATGATTGCCGAGCCGGCAGCACGCGAGCTTGGTGTCGAGCTGCGCGTTGACGAACGTCTCATCGAGTTCGATTTTGGCCCCATCGAGGGCATGACCTTCGATGATGTCATCGAGCGCGACTTGCCCTTTCCCTGGGGGCCGCGTGCGGCTATGTGGCCGCCCGCGCAGGGAGGGGAGAGCTTCGATGATTTTCTCGCGCGCATCCGAGAGGCGAGCGAGGAGCTCGAGTGCCTGGAAGGCCGTACGGCCGTCGTCGTACATGGTGGCGTTATCAGGGGGTTCCTCGCGAATTGGCTCGCGATGGGGCCTGACGAGGTGAATCATCTCATCGTGCGCAACGTTGATAGCTTCGTGTTCAGGACTCACCCGGGATTTGCCGAACTCGAGTCTTACGGTATCCATCCCGGTGATCTTGGTGGGTACTAGTCGTATGTTTTCAAGATGGTGTACCATCTTGCAGATATTCTCATGAGAAAGGTGGCGTTGATATGCCGAATGATGGCAGCTTCGAGGCGGCAAAGCGCAAAAGCGATGCGATTCGCGCGGACTTTGACGTCAATCCCAGCAAGTACTGCATGCTTACGGGTGACCGCCCTACGGGCAGGTTGCACCTCGGGCATTACTTCGGGACGCTCAAGGGGCGTGTCGATTTGCAGAACCGTGGCATACACACCAACATCGTCATCGCCGATTATCAGGTCATTACCGATCGTGACACGACGGACAATATCGCCGATAACGTCTATAACATCGTCATTGACTACCTTGCCTGCGGCATCGATCCAGCCAAGACGATGATTTTCACGCACTCCGCAGTTTCCGCGCTCAATCAGCTCATGCTGCCTTTCCTCTCGCTCGTGAGCGAGTCCGAGCTCGAGCGCAATCCAACCGTCAAGGCCGAGCAGGAGGCATCGGGCCATGCGCTCACCGGCCTGCTTTTGACATACCCGGTCCATCAGGCCTGCGACATTCTTTTCTGCAAGGGCAACGTCGTGCCCGTCGGTAAGGACCAGCTACCGCATATTGAGCTGACGCGCACCATTGCCCGTCGCTTCAACGAACGTTACGCTCCGGTCTTTCCCGAGCCCGAGGGTGTCCTCTCGGATGTCATCGAGGTTCCCGGCCTGGACGGTCGCAAGATGTCCAAGAGCTACAAGAACGGCATCTCGTTGTGCATGACGTCAGACGAGACGGCCAAGATCATCAAGAAGTCCCCAACGGATTCCGATCGCAACATCACCTTCGACCGCGAGAATCGCCCCGGTGTCTCCGCGTTGCTCACTACCGCCGCGCTGTGCTCGGGCCGCACCGAGGCGGACATCGCCGCCGAGATTGGCGATGGGGGAGGCGGCATGCTCAAGGCATTCGTCACCGAGGCGGTCAACGACTACTTTGCTCCCATACGCGCTCGTCGCGAAGAGCTCGCGGGTGACCTCGACTACGTCAAGGACGTACTGCATGAGGGCAATTGCAAGGCTAACGAGATTGCCAATGCGACGCTTGATGAGGTGAACGAGGCGATGGGAATGGTCTACTAGTTCGCGTATCTGCGCTTGTAGTAGAATGACTCGTCTATGAAACGCCTGCTGTACATCCCCATCGCGTGCATCGTCCTATCCTGCACCATGCTCGCCTGCGTATTCCTTGTCGGATGCGCGTCATCGACGTCCGTGCAAGCCGATACGCAGAAGTCGGACTCCGACGAGGTGCTCGTGCATGCTCCCGTTGAGGAGATTGACTACTCCAGTGGCATTCACCATGCCGAACTTATCTTTGAGGGCTACGAGTCCTCGCCGCTCTCCATCGAGGTCTATTCGCACTCCGCGCCTGTCACGGCCGAGAAGTTCTGCCGTCTCGTCGATAGCGGTTTCTACAATGGCAAGCCCGTCTACTGGATTCTGAATGAGATGTACCTGCGCGCCGGTAGCACACAACAGGATAACAACTATCTCATCACGGGTGAGTATGAGGAATCCGAAATCAAGAACTCCAACTCGCTCAAGCGCGGCGTCATTGCCATGAACCGTGCGGCCGATGGGCAGCAGAGCGATGCGTCGAGCATCATCATCTTCATGAGCGACCTCTCCTTCCTCGACGGTAAGTATGCCGGCTTTGCCAAGATTGTCGAGAACTACGAGGTCATTGAGGAGATTGCCAAGCGAACCACTGCGGCTGATGAGAACTTCCGCATCATCGTCGATGACAACGGCAGAATCATCGACGAGGCCAAGTATCCGCGCATCGCATCGATAACCATGATTGATTGAGGTATGACATGAAGAAGTTCGTCCGCGCTTTCGTAATCATCGGGCTCAGTGCCTTGCTCTGCTGCACGCTTGCTGCGTGCGGCTCATCCTCGGCTTCGTCAAAGAGCGT
>CABURF010000207.1 GCA_902493755.1 uncultured Coriobacteriia bacterium | reverse complement strand
CCCTTCTTACCAAAGGAGCGTTATTTTGGCGTGTAACGGAAAAGGGAGACCCAAGACGGGTCTCCCTTACTTTTTACGTGCAAAACGCCGTATACGGCAAAATATTGCGTCGGTATCGCAGTCAGCCGCCCTAGCCGATCTTCTCGGTCTCCATGCGGCGCTCGAGTGCGGTCGGGTGGATGCTGTGACGCAGTGCCGTCTCGGGCGTGATTTTGCCCTCCTTCACGAGCTCGAAGAGGCTCTGGTCCATCGTGCGCATGCCCTCGCGCCCGCCAGCGGCGATGATCGAGTCGATCTGGTAGGTCTTCTCCTCGCGGATGAGGTTGCGGATGGCGGCATTGGCGACCATGATCTCGAACACCGGTAATGTCGTGCCGTCTATGGCCGGGACGAGCTGCTGGCTTACGACGGCCTGGAGCACGAGCGAAAGCTGCATGCGGATCATGTGGCGCTGCTCGGCGGGGAAGGCGTCGATGATGCGGTCGATGGTGCCAGCCGCGCTGTTGGTGTGCAGCGTCGAGAAGATGAGCTGCGCCATCTCGGCGGCGGTGATCGCGATGCCGATGGTCTCCGCATCGCGCATCTCGCCGAGCAAGATGATGTCAGGGGACTCGCGCATCGCGCTGCGCAGGCCTTCGGCATAGGTCGCGATATCGGTCGGGACCTCGCGCTGCGTCACGATGCAGTTTTCATGGCGATGCACGTACTCGATGGGGTCTTCGAGCGTGATGATGTGGCGATTGCGCTCGCGGTTGATGCGATCGATGATGCAGGCCAGCGTCGTGGACTTGCCCGATCCGGCGGGGCCGGTGACGAGCACGAGGCCCTTCGTGAGGCCGGCGAGCTTGAGCACGCTGTCGGGGATGTGGAGCTCCTCGGGGTCGGGCAGGCCGAAGGGAATCACGCGGATGACGGCCGACAGCGAGCCGCGCTGGCGGAACACGTTGGCGCGGAAGCGCCCAATGCCAGGGAGTGCGAACGAGAAATCCTCGTCAAGATTGTCCTTCTCGACGAAGTTGGCGAAATCGCGTCCGGCAATCTCGTAGATGGCCTCGACCACTGTACGCGTGCTCTCGGGGGTCAGCGCCTCGCCCTCCATGCGCACTTGGCGCCCATTGGCCTTGTAAGTGAGTGGCAGGCCTGCCACCACGAAGATGTCCGACGCCTTCAGGTCGATCATCTGCTTCAAGAGCTCCGAAAGTAACATGATTCTTCCTCTCCTTTACATGCCCGACCAAAAGGTATCGGTCTCGGCGCTATTGACCTTGGCTGTCATGTTCCACTTGGTGATGCGATATGTTCCACCCGGTCCGAGCTCGATCTCGATATCGAGCACGCGCCCGCTCGGGCAGGCGAATTGGGCGGTGATGGTGGAGCCGTCGAGCTCGGCGCTCACCTCGATGACATCATCGGTTGCGGCGGCTGCCTCGGCGCAGATTGCGGGTAGGGCGCTCGCGAGTGATCCGGCGGCGGTGACGGCGCTCGTGCTGGCGGTATCCTGCGTGTCGGTGGCCGGGTCGGTTGTCGTGGCGGGCGCGGTGGCCGGAGCCGTAGAGGTGGCGCCCGATTGACGCGTGCGGGCCGCGAGCTCTGCGGCAGCTTTCTCGGCTGCGGCCTTCTGGGCGGCCGCGCGCTCGGCGGCGACGGTCGCATCGGCATAGCTCGCGTCGATGTGGGCGACGAAGTTCTGGGCAGCGGTCTCGGCCTGGTATTGCTGGGCCATGGAGTCGGCCTGCAGCGTGGTGAGGCGATAGGTCGCGTTGGAGGTTGCGATCGAGAGAACGGCAAGTGTGGCGAGGCAAATCACCGCGATGAGGGCGAAGAGCGAGATGGGGCCGATGCGCACGGAACTCTGAGACTCGTTCATCATCTCACCTCGCTTACGTAGCGGGCCGTGGTCAACGTGTAGATGTCCTCGTACTCGTTGGAGACGATGATTGTCGCCTTGTAGAGGGTCCCGGCCGTTGTGAACTGCGGCGTAATGGCGCAACGCACCGATAGGCCGTCCTGACCGGCTTCGGAAATCTCGGTGCTTGCGGGATTGGCCGAGAATCGCTCGGCGGCATTGGCGGCGACGGTGATCGCACGCTCGAGCTCGAGACTCTTCTGTGCCTGGTTGGCTGAGGCGAAGAAGAGCTGCGAGACGACGGCGAGCGCGATGACGAGGAAGACGAAGAGGACGAGTGCCTCTACGATGAAGGCGCGGCTGCCCTGGCGCGTGCGGCGCGGCGTGCGATGCCCGTTCGTGTGCGTTGCATGCATGTCCATCAGTTGTCTCCCTGCATTGTGCGCAAGGCCACTTCCGTGATGCCCTGATCGGTCTCGACGGTGAGCAGACCGTTATTGTACGAGAGGTCTAACTTGGACGAATCCGCCAATTTGACGGCCCTACTTGCATCATAGGGGGTACCTGAAACAGCATATTCCTCGACAATTGCACCGTTAATGAGGTAGATACGGGTCTCGTAGGTGCCCGTATCGAGGAACTCCACGAGTACGAGGGAGGGGCCTTCGGGGCCCACGCCGACGCGAACCGCGTTGGCTCCATCGCGCGCGCGGATGGTGTTGCCGATGAGCTGCTTGCCGAGGCGTCCCTCGTCGGTCGATAGCTGGATGCTGGCGACGTTCTTGTAGATGGTGACGCCCGTGACAAGCGCAATGAGCAAGATGGTCAGGAAGACCAACATAAGCAATGCGGCGAAGTAATTCCGATGGCGTTTCTCGGGCTTTTCAGCTCGTATAGTCGTCAAAGCTTTAAGAATGTCGGTGTTTCTTTGTGTCATCGCACACTCACCGCCACGCTTGGAGGCATATTGTCGGCAAACCATTCGTAGTTGATGATGTAGTCGTCATGGTTGACCGTGAGGCCGTAAGCCTCTTCGAGATGCGAGAGCGACGAGGGGTAGGAACCTTCGATTGCGTAGCACTGCATGGCCATCGACAGGATTGACTCGCGAATGGAAGCCGTACCTTGCTCGCGCGACATCTTCTGGAAGGCGAGCGTGCCGATCACGAG
>CABURF010000206.1 GCA_902493755.1 uncultured Coriobacteriia bacterium | reverse complement strand
GCAGTTCGAGAGCCTTCCCAAGAAGGGGAGGGCGGACGCGACCATCGCCGCGATCATGGACGAGGTGTTCCGCTTGCGCGATACGGCGCGTGATTAGGGAGCATCGTGGAAGTCTCCATCGAAATCGCGCAGAACGCAGGTGCTTGCTACGGGGTGAATCGTGCCCTCAAGATGGCACGCGAGGCTGCCGATAATCCTGGCTCCGTGCATACGCTCGGACCTCTCATCCATAATCCACGCGTGGTCGATGAGCTCGCGATTCAGGGCGTTGCGGTTGCCGATACGCTCGACGAGGCCGGCGAGGGAACGCTCGTGCTCAGAAGCCACGGGACTGCTCCGCAAATCGTTGACGAGGCTACGCAACGCGGCTTTACGGTCGTGGACGCGACCTGTCCCTACGTTTCGAAAGTCCAGCGCAAGGCACGCCAGCTCGCCGAGGCGGGCTACGCTGTCGTTATCATCGGCGAGCCTGGCCATGCAGAGGTCGAGGGCATACGTGCCTGGGGTGGCGAGGCGGTCGTCGCCGTCACTGATGCCCCCGACATGCTCCCTGACGATCTGCCATCCAAGGTGGGTGTCGTCATCCAGACGACGCAGAGTGCCGATCGCGTCGACGCGGTGCTCGATGCGTTGCAGGGTCGTGTCGATGAGCTGCGCGTCGAGGAGACGGTGTGCTTTGCGACCCAGGAACGTCAGGCTGCCGCCGCCGAGCTTTCCGCACGCGTCGAGCTCATGATCGTCATCGGCGGACGCAATTCGGGCAACACGCGCCGCCTTTACGAGATATGCAAGGCGCGCTGCGAAGCGACCCATCACATCGAGGGCGATGTCGAGATCGACCCGGTGTGGCTTGACGGCGTCGAGCTCGTCGGCATCACGGCGGGCGCGAGTACGCCGCAAGAGCACATCGATGCGGTATGCGATCGCATCCGCGAACTCGCGCGTGGGGTTGCGTGACGATGTTAGACGAGCAAGTTGAATCGAGCACATACGGCTCCCTCGAGGCTCAGCTGCACCCCCAACCTTGCCGTGCGCGTATCGCACGCATCGAACCGGGCTCTCCTGCCGATCGCGCGGGGCTTACGGCTGGCATGGTCATCACGCATGTCGAGGATGTGCCGTTGCGTGACCTCATCGAATGGCGCTGGCAAGCCGATGGCTACGATGTGGAGCTCGCGCTCGAGGATGGACGTTTCGCCTACATCGAACGCGAGCTGGGAGAGGACTGGGGCATCGTCTTCGATGACTGCATCTTCGATGGCGTCATCACCTGTCGCAATGCCTGCACCTTCTGCTTCATGGGCATGCTTCCCAAGGGCATGCGTTCGACCTTGTATCTGCGCGACGACGATTACCGTCTCTCGTTTCTCCAGGGCAACTTCGTGACCCTCACCAACGTGAGTGACGAGGATCTCGAGCGCATCATCGAGTGCCACCTCTCGCCGCTACACGTGTCACTGCATGCGGTGAGCCCAGACGTGCGTGAGACGCTCATGGGCAAAAACGCTGCGCGGGGCATGGAAGTGCTCGAGGCCTTGCTCGACGCTGGCCTCGAGGTGCATGTGCAGGTCGTCGTCGTTCCCGGCGTGAATGATGGAGCAGAGCTCATGAGGACGCTCGCGTGGATCGAACGACATCCTGGTGTGCTCTCTGCGGGCTTCGTGCCGCTTGGCTACACGAAGCATCAAAAACGCTTCTCCTCGTCGTTTTCGGACGACCCCGATGCGGCGGCTGCGGTCATCGAGCTCATCCGTGAGTTCCAGGAGGATTCCGGCGTCGAGCGTCGCAACCCGCGCTTGCAGATCGCCGACGAGTTCTATATCGATGCGGGATACGATTTCCCGCCCGCCTTCATGTACGCGGATTACCCGCAGTTCCAGGATGGCATCGGCATGATGCGTTCCTTCATCGACGAGTGGGATGAGAGCGCCGAGCGTATCGCGCAGCTCGCAAAGCTGCTTGACGAAGCGCGGCCTGCGCATATCGTCTGCGGTACGGCATTTGCGGGTGTGCTCCAGGGCTTGATCGATGAATCACCCCTTGCCGGCAAGCTCAAGATTCTCTCTGTCGAAAACGAGTTCTTCGGGGGCAATGTCGACGTGACTTGCCTGCTCACGGGGAGCGACCTTGTTCCGGCCCTGCGTGCGGCACACCCCGAGGGCATTGTCCTCATCGCACGTGAGATGTTCAACCAGGACCTCAAGTTGCTCGATGACGTCACGTTCGCCGAAGTCGAGGCGGCGGATGAGATGACCGTGCGCCTGTGCACCTACACACCCGCGGATATCCTTGACGCGCTGATGCGGTAAGATACTATCTGCAATCCTACGTAAAGAGGTTTTCATGAGTCTTCCGCTCGTTGCCGTGGTCGGTCGTCCGAATGTCGGAAAGTCCACGCTCATCAATCGCATAACCCAGACCGAAGACGCCATCGTGCACGAGATGCGCGGCGTGACGCGTGACCGCTCCTATCACCGTGCCGACTGGAACGGCGTCGATTTCATGATCGTCGATACAGGTGGCATCGCCCTGGGTGACACCGACATGTTCCAGAGTTCCATCACGAGCCAGGCGCTTGTTGCCTGCGAGGAGTCCGACTGCATCATCTTCGTCGTTGACGGTCGTACGGGTGTGACGAGCGAAGACACCGACATCGCACGCGTGCTGCTCAAGAGCAAGGTTCCCGTCGTGCTTGCCGTGAACAAGCTTGACAATCCCGACCGCGAAGACGAGGTGCTCTGGGAGTTCTACTCGCTCGGTCTGGGTGACCCCATGCCGATTTCGGCCTCGCATGGACATGGTACGGGAGATCTGCTCGATGCCATCGTGCACGAGCTTCCCGAAGACACGGGTGATGACGAGGCGGATGACGAGATCCGCGTCGCAATCATCGGACGCCCCAATGCGGGCAAGTCATCACTCACCAACCGACTCGTGGGTGGCGAGCGCTCCATCGTGAGTGATGTCGCGGGCACGACACGCGATGCTATCGATAGCGTCGTCGAGCATGATGGCGTACGCTAGCGCATCGTGGAT
>CABURF010000205.1 GCA_902493755.1 uncultured Coriobacteriia bacterium | reverse complement strand
TACGGACTTCGGCAGGCGTAGCACGCATGAGTATGGTCATGATCATGGCATTGAGACACACCGACTTGCCCGAACCCGTTGTGCCAGCGATGAGCAGATGCGGCATCTTGGCAAGATCGACGCAAACTTTTTCGCCATCGACATCTTCCCCGATGGCGACTTGAAGTGGCCCTGCGCTGCAGCTTGGCAGGATATCGCCGAGTAGCACGCTCGAGCGCACCTTGTTGGGAATCTCGACACCCACGAGCGAAGTGCCGGGAATCTGCGCGATGCGCACAGCCGATGCCGCAAGCGCCAGCGCGATGTCATCGGAGAGGTTCGTGAGCTTCGCGAGGCGCACGCCGCTAGGTAGCTCGACCTTGAACATGGTGACAGTGGGACCTGCAAGCCAGCCGACGACCTTGGCCGGCAAGCTGAACTCCTCGAGCGTCTGTTGCAGGATATTGGCCGTCTGACGCAGTTCCCCCGTCATGTTGGAGCGCTTGGCCTTGGTGATACCGAGTATACGCGCATCGGGCAAGGTGAATCCCTCGAGCGCCGAAGGCGTCGAGCCGTCGGGGATCAGCTGTGTCTTCTTGCGGATGGGGACGGTTTCCGTGGAATCAGCATCCTCCTGCCTTGCAGCCGAAAGGTCTTTCTTCTTGCGTTTACGAGGCTTGGCATGCGACTGTTCATCGAGCGTGACCGTCTGATCGGGATCATCGTCGAAAACGACCGTTATGTCGGAATCCGCACCATCGAAGGCAACCGTAGAGAGCGGGTCTGCCGAGATCTCGTCGTACTCGTTGGCAGAAGCGCCCGATTCCTTGCCGAACTTCTCCTTAAAGCGCGCAAACGGCGATTTCTCCTCATCGGGGTGGTTCGTATCGTCAAGCTCGGCATCGGCATACTGGGGTTGTCCAGCCGTGTAGATGGTGCGCTGGTAGCGTGTTTGCGTATGGTCCTCCTTCTTGCGCGAAAGGAAGTTCTTGAGCGCGAGGAAGGGAGCGGAAATGGAGACGCCTGCGATGACAAGGCCAGCAACGAAGATGCCCACGAGGATAATCGCGGTAATGGCACGTCCAAACAGGGTCATGAGTCCCCAGGAGATGCCACTACCCAGGTAGCCACCACCACCCACGAGGACTTCATCGGAGAAAAGACTGTGAGGGAGCGTTTCGATGGTACCGGGGGCAAAAAGCGAGAACAACGCCATGAGCGCAACGAGCATGATGGCAAGGCCGATGACGAGGCGTCCGACCTTGACACCCTCGGTCTTGAAGAAAAAGGTCGCACCCCAAAACACGAGCACGAAGGGCACAACATAGGCACACAGACCGAGCGCGTGCTTGAGACCATCGGAGATGGCGACCGTGAGCATTGCATCAGCAGGGACGACGACGACGGCAACAAAGAGCGCGATGCCAATGACCGCCAGGGCGATGCCAATGAGATCCTCGCGCATCGAGCCGTCAACGAAGCTCTTGCGTGGAACCTGCTCTTTAGTTGGAAGGCCCTGAGTCCTCCCGGCGCCCTTCTTTGCGGCGCTGGAAGATGACCTCGAGTTGCCCTGGTTCGATGCTGCGTTTCTCGAGCCCACTGCTACCTCCAGTTGCTACGTGCACAATTGTATCGCATCTAGATTTCGATGACGATTGGCATAATGATGGGCCTGCGATGCGCGCGCTTCCACACGAAGTTCGAAAGCGCATCGCGTTCCTGCTTCTTGATGCGATTTATATCGGGCTTGTGGTTTTCGAGCGATTCTCGCACGGCCTTGGCGACGCATTCGTGTGCCTCGACGATGAAATCATCGTTATCGAAACCGGGGATGCCGCGCATGGTGATGACTGGGTCAGCAACGAGCTTACCGTGCTTGAAGTCAACAGCGACCGCCACACTTGCCGCGCCCTCGCCCGACATGGACTGACGATCACGCAGGACGTTTGCACCGATATCGCCCACCGAGGAGCCGTCAACGTAGACGATGCCGCTCTCGACGCCTTCGCCACGCTCGACCTTGCCGTTGGTCATCACGAGGGAATCGCCGTTATCGAGAATGAAAATGCTATCAGAGTCGACACCGACGGCCTCGGCCAGGCGCGCATGCGCACGCAGATGCGTCGCTTCGCCGTGCACGGGCAGAAAGTGCTTGGGATTGACAAGCGAGAGCACGAGCTTGAGTTCCTCGGCACCCGCATGTCCCGAGACGTGCACGAGCGCACGATTTTTATCCCATACGTCTGCCCCCACCTTGGAGAGTTGGTTGACGATGCGCGTGACCGACTTCTCGTTGCCGGGAACGGGCGTGGCCGAGATGATGACGGTGTCGCCACGCTCGATTTCGATGGTCTTGTGCTCCCCCACCGACATGCGCGCAAGTGCCGATAGCGGCTCGCCTTGACTGCCCGTGCAGAGCACAACGGTCTTCTCGGGCGGATAGTTGCCCACGTCGTAAGCATCGATGATGAGGTCATCAGGGACGTTGAGGTAACCAAGTTCGCGCGCAATGCGCGTATTGGTGAGCATGGAGCGGCCTGTCACCGCAACCTTGCGGCCTGCCAACTGCGCCGCATCGCAAACCTGCTGCACGCGGTGAATGTGCGAGGAGAAAGCCGCAACCACGACGCGCTGCTTGGCGGCTCCGATAATGCTGCGTAGCGTCACGCCCACTTCGGCTTCGGATTTGGTGAATTGCTTGCTCGTCGCATTGGTCGAATCGCTCATGAGCAAGTCGACACCCTGGGCTGCAAAACGCGCAAGCGCAGCGAAGTCTGTGAGCTCGCCGTCGATAGGCGTCTCATCGAGCTTGAAATCGCCGGTATGCAAGACGTTTCCGGCGGGCGTATGCATAAAGACACCCATAGCGCCCGGAATCGAATGGTTGACAGTGAAGAATTCGAGCTCGAAGCAGCCGAGCTTGGTGTTGCCACCGCGATGCACCTCGACGAGCTTGGGCTGCTTGGAAAGGCGATGCTCTTCGAGCTTGCCCTCGATGAGTCCCAGGGTGAGCTTGGTGCCAAGTATGGGAATCGAGCGGTCGAGATCCTTTAGCAGGTACGGCA
>CABURF010000204.1 GCA_902493755.1 uncultured Coriobacteriia bacterium | reverse complement strand
AAGAACATCTCTTCAAACTCGCCTGCAGGGGCGGGAAAAACAGCCGAATCCGCCACCACGTCCCTCACGAGCGCCGTCGGCCTGCCCCTGCCAAAAAACTGGCTCGCGGTAATCAGCTTTATATGGGCCGGTCAAGCCATCTCGATGATAACCAGTTACGCTGCGGGATATGCCGTCGTGTGGTACGTGACCGAATCAACCGGCAGCGCGCTCGTGCTTGCCGTGATGAACATATGCGTGATGCTCCCCGTCGGGCTTCTCTCCCCCTTTGGTGGCATCGTCGCCGACAAGCATAACCGCAAGATGATCATGATCGTAGCCGACGGCGCCATTGGGCTCATCTCATTGATAGCGGGATTTCTCATCCTCGCAGGCGACGTGTCGATTGTGCTCCTCACCCTCGTCTGCGTGGCGCGCGCTATCGGGCAGGCTTTTCATGGTCCAGCCATGATGGCGACCATGCCCATGCTCGTGCCTGACAAGCACCTGCTACGCATCAACACGCTCGACCAGTTGCTCGCCTCCATTGCCGGCATAGGCGCGCCCGCCTTCGGCATCTTCCTCTACACCACCATGGGGTTTTCCTCGGTCATGTTCCTCGACTTCATCGGAGCACTCTTCGCCATTGCTGGGCTTGCGCTTGCGAAGGTCCCCACCGTTATCGACGAGAAAGCCACGCAACAGCATGTCATCGCCAACCTGCGCGACGGCTTCCGTGCCGTCGCGGCATCGCGCGGCTTGCTGCTTGTCATCGTCATGGTCACCATCGGCATGATGATATTCGGTCCGCTCTCTGCCGTATTCCCGCTGATGACGTACGAGCATTTCTCGGGCGATGGCTGCATGGCCTCGCTCGTCGAGGCGGCATTCGGCATCGGCATGCTCGTGGGCTCGGGCATACTCATGGCATGGGGCGGCGGCAAGAGACTCGCGGGACTTATCGCCGTGGCCGCCGTCATCGTGGGGGCAACGACGACGGCGTGTGGGCTTCTGCCCCCGACAGGTTTCGTCGCCTTCGTGGCGCTTGTCGGCGTGATGGCCATGGCCTGTGCATGGTTCAACGGCCCCACGATGACCCTCACGCAGCGCAACGTACCCGACGAGAAGATGGGACGTGCCATGGGTCTGCTCAACGCCGCCATGGGACTCGCGACACCCATCGGCATCGCCATCGGCGGCGTAGCAGCCGAGTTCATGGGTGTGGCAGCCTTCTTCGTGATGGACGGCATCGCATGCCTCGTGCTGGGCCTCGTGGCATACATCCCCAAGCCAATCCGCGCCCTCGACAAAGGCTAGACGCCGCACCTCTTTTATTGTTTGACCGCTCCGCGCTTGTCGTAGCCGTAGCGCTTCCTGAACACGACCATGAGGCATGCTGCAAGGATGGCGGCTGCCAGTTCGCCTACCGTGACGGAAAGCCAGATGCCATCGATACCCAGAATCAACGGCAGCAACAACACGGCACCGCACTCGAGTACGATGGTGCGCAGAAAGGCGATGACGGCTGAAACAACACCGTTGCCGAGCGAGGTGAACAACGCCGATGCGTAGATGGGTAGTCCCATGATGAGGAAGGCGAAAGCGTAGATCTGGTAGGCATTGACCGTAAACTCGAGTAATGCCGCGTCATAGCTCACGAAGATGGCGGAGAGCGGCCCGGCAAGGCATTCGGCAGCCAGGAACATGAGAACGCTTCCGATGCCGATGAAGCCTAGGCTCTTGAAGAGGATGCTGCGCATCTCCTTATGATTGCGTGCACCGTATTGGTAGCTCATAAGCGGCGAGCTACCAAGCGCGTAGCCCATGAAGATGGCCCCGAAGATCATCGCGGTGTAACCGATGACGCTGAAGGCGGCAACACCGTCTTCGCCGATGTAGCGCATGAGCTGGAAGTTATAGAGCATGGTCACGAGACTCATGGCGATGTTGGAGACGACCTCAGAGCAGCCATTGAGGCAGGACCTGCCGATGGGCCGCCATTCCAGGCGCGTCCTGACCAGACGCAACAGGCTCGAGTTGTGCTTGCGCAGAAAGTAGATGAGGGGGACAAGGCCGCCTACCACCTGGCCAAGTGCCGTGGCGATGGCACCTCCCGCGATGCCCCATCCAAGGACACAGATGAACAGCCAGTCAAGCACGACATTCACGACACCCGCGGCAACAATGACATAGAAGCCGTAGTTGGGCTTGCCCGCCGTGGAATAGAAAATCTGGAACGCGAATTGCAGGGCGTAAAACGGTAGCGCGAGCAGCACCCAACGCCCATAGACGACGCTCTCGTCGAGCAACGCGCCCTGCGCGCCAAAGAGCTCGAGGAGCGGCACGAGCATCCACTGGCCAAGGACGGCGAGCACGATCGCAAGGACGATCGTGAAGATGACGAGCATGCTGAAGTAGCGGTTTGCCCGCTCGTCATCGCCCTCGCCGCGCGTCTTGGCGACCAGTGCGCTGCCACCGGTTCCCGTCATGAGACCAACCGTCGCGAGAATCATGACAACGGGCCAGGCCAGGTTAACGGCTGCCAGCGCGGTCTTGCCGACGAAGTTCGAGACAAAGAAACCGTCCACCACCTCGTAAAGCGAGGTGAAAATCATCATGCATATCGTCGGGAACGTGTATTTCAGAAGGGCGCTCATGGAAAAGTGCCGGTTCATGTCCTGCGTCATATTCTATCCAGTTCTGCCGATTCACCTGAAAGAGGCGATGCGGTAGCTCAGCGCCCTTGTTCTTCTCGCAGCGTACGAAACCCCTGGTCAAGCGCATCGAGGTAATTGTCGAGAGTTTCGGGCAAATGCTCCAATACCTCGCGGGGAAGTGCTGTTACAGCATCGACTTCCGCTTGCATGACCGGGGCGATTGTTCTATTTGCGCATTCGCCGCCCGCAGCCGTGAGAAAGACCCGCGACACCTTGCGACCCTCGCTCTTGACGCGCACAAGCCCCTGCTCTTCGAGTTTGCGCACGGACGAGGCGAGCGTCTGCTTGGGCATCATGCTTGTCTTGCATAGCTCGGATTGCCGTTGGCCATCCTTGGCATAAAGCGCATAGAGGATGTCAAATGCACTGTCCGAGAGGCCAAGA
>CABURF010000203.1 GCA_902493755.1 uncultured Coriobacteriia bacterium | reverse complement strand
GTCACGTCCCGACGCGCCGAGCGTCGTATGAGGACGCTGCGCCCACAGCTCGTCAAAGTAGGGCTTGGATGCAAGCGAAATGGCGTTTCCCGGACCATCCTCGGCCAGGCCAAAGCCATCCATAATCACCAACAGGACCGGTTTCATATCTCAGATGCTCCTCTAACGAATCGGGGCAATCACAGATCGCCCCGGTAAAACAGTTTTCTTGTTGCGCGCAGACTACTTTGCCTTGAGCGCCATCTCGACGAGTGTCGAAAACGCCTTAGCATCGAGCGAGGCGCCACCGATGAGACCTCCGTCGACATCGGGTTGCGGCAGGAAAAGCTCGGCATTACCCGTATTCATTGAGCCGCCGTAGAGAATACGCATCTTGCTCGCCGCATCGGCACCTGCAAAATCGGCAACGACGCCACGGATGTGCGCACATGCCTCCTGCGCCTGCTCGGGCGTGGCAGCACGGCCCGTGCCGATCGCCCAGATGGGCTCGTAGGCGATGACCGACTTGGCGATGTCCTCTTCACTGACGCCTTTCCAGCCCAGACGTACCTGCTCGCCGATAAAGGCGAGCGTATCGCCTGCATCGCGTACATCGAGATTCTCACCACAGCACATGATTGGATGAAGCCCTTGTGCAATCAGCGCCTTAATCTTCTTGTTGACCGTCTCGTCAGTCTCGCCGAAGTACTCTCGACGTTCCGAATGACCGACAATGCAGTATTCGCAAGTGAGTTCTTTGAGCATGGAGACCGAGATGGCGCCAGTGTAGGCTCCGTCGGGCTCCCAATACACATCCTGGGCACCAAGCTTGATGCTCGAATGGTCAAAGGCGAGGACGTTGAAAACCGACTTGAGGTCGGTGAAAGGCGGGCAAATGACTACTTCGACTGCCTCCCAGGCCTTGTCGGACTCAAACGAGATCTGCTGCGAAAGCGTCACGGCCTCGACCGTCGTCTTGTTCATCTTCCAGTTACCCGCAATCATCGGCATGCGGGCGGCGGTATCTTGCGTTGCGCCAAACATACGCTGCTCCTCGTCTCGTCGTCTTACGCTTCTTTGTCCATCAACGCCACAACACCCGGAAGCTCCTTGCCCTCAAGCAGACGCATCGAAGCGCCGCCTCCGGTCGAAATGAACGTGACCTGATCGGCCAGATCAAATTTCTTGATAGCCGCAACCGAGTCGCCACCGCCAATGATGCTCGTCGCGCCAGACGCAGCCACGGCCTCGGCAACGCAGCGGGTCCCGAGCTCGAAGGACGGAAACTCGAAGACGCCCATGGGGCCATTCCAAAAAATAGTGCCAGCATCGCGAATGATCTCGCGGTACATGCGTCCAGTCTCGGGGCCGATATCGAGACCCATCATGTCAGCGGGAATGGCATCGACGCTGACCGCCTTCGTGTAGGCAAGATCGGAGACCTGGTCGGCCATCTTGACATCGACGGGAATCACAAGATTGACGTCCTTCTCCTTGGCGGTCTCGAGCATCTGGCGAGCCGTGTCGACCATATCGGCTTCCATCTTGGATTGGCCAACCGAATATCCCTGGGCTGCCAGGAAGGTGAACATCATGGCACCACCGATGAGGATGGTGTCGGCGATATCCATGAGATTGTTGATGATGCCAATCTTGTCCGACACCTTCGAGCCGCCCAGAATGGCAACAAAGGGACGCTTGGGGTCTTCGAGCATCGAAGTGAGTGTCTCGACCTCCTTGGCGAGCAAGAGGCCGCTTACGGCCGGAACGAACTCCGGCACGCCACTGATGGAGGCGTGGGCGCGATGCGCCGCACCAAAGGCGTCGTTGACGTAGATGTCGCATAACGATGCGAGACGGTGTACGAACTGCAGATCGCAAGACTTCTCGCCGTCATCAAAACGCAGGTTCTCGAGCATCATGATCTGCCCGTCCTTGAGCGCAAGCGATGCCGAAAGTGCATCCTCCCCGGCAATCTTTTCGCCGCCAATGACCGATACCGGACGGCCAAGCAGCTGAATGAGACGCATGGCGACAGGCATCATCGAGAACTGGCTTTCGAACTGACTGCCGCCCTTGGGGCGACCCAGATGACTCGCGATAATGACACGGGCATCATGGTCGAGGAGATATCGGATGGTCGGCAATGCCTCGCGGATGCGCGTATCATCCACGACGGTACCTTCATACAACGGACAATTGAAGTCCACGCGCACTAATACACGTTTGTGGGCTACGTCGACGTCCTTGATAGTCTTCTTGGAATACATGCTTCTCCCCTGTTCTGTAAGATGTATCCGCCAACTTGGCCTTGCTTATTCGCCTTCCGGTGTGCCCTCGGCACTCGAGTCCTGCGTTACCTCGACAATTGCATAGGGCAACGGCTGCGGAGCTGGATTGATTTTGGGATGGACGCTCTCATACAGCTGGTCGAACCATGTGGACCATGCGGTCTTGCCGGATATTTCCTGACCATCGTCCGTTGTGATGGTCGAGACCTCATTTTGGAGCTTGAGCTGCTTGAGCTGTTCACGGATCTCCTCGCGATACTCGTCAAGGTTCTTATAGCCCTGCCTCTGCAGGACGCTCTCGAAGACGCCTTCCATGAGCCTCGACTCGACATAGGAGCGCTGTTGCTCGACGTATGCATCAACGTCTTCGTCGCTCACCTCGAGCTTGCGATCCTTGACCTCCTTCTCGATGAGCTGGCTACGGATGATCTGCTCGATAACGTACTCGCGCATTTCCTCGGCGGTGCCTTCAGTCTGGTCTTCGTCGGTCTGACCAGCCGCGGCTGCCGCCTGTGCGGCCGCCTTCTCGACTGCCGTCTGCATGGAGCCATTTGCACCCGTATCGTACTCGCGGCCCTTGACGAACTCAGCCCAGGCCGCGTCATCTTCAAGCTCGTAATACGTCCGCATGTTTTCGATGGTGCTCGTGACTGTTTCCTCGGTGACCGATCCACCATCGTAAGTTGCCGCAATGGGCTCACCGCATGCAGTCAGGCACGCGCAGGCAAGAATCGTCACACCAATGGTGACAAGTGCCAGACGAACGCGCTTTAGCAAGGTCATGTGGTCCTCCTGGTTGAGAAATCATCTGCTGAGAAAGGTACCATAAAACGCGCACCTTAGCATTCATCGCAATTTGATGCTTT
>CABURF010000202.1 GCA_902493755.1 uncultured Coriobacteriia bacterium | reverse complement strand
GCCCTTGCGGCCTAGTCGCTATTTAGGGCGTCCAAGATTTGGGGCGCAGTTCACATTTGAACGGCGGGCTTTTTATTAAAGAAAAATCAAAAAAATCTGAAATAGTTCTTGCATAGTTAGTTATATAAAGTATTATAACGTCATGGGATGAATGAAGGGTTCATCCAAGTGAGTTAGGAGTAAGGGATGTTCAATTTCGATGAGCCTCGTTACGAGAAGGTTGTGAGCGATGCCCTCGCTCTCCGTCCTCAGATTGAGGCTGCCGTGGACAAGGTCTGCGAGCAGGGTTATTCCAACATCTTCTTCATCGGCTGCGGCGGCACCTGGGCCCACACGCTCCCGATGAAGTATTGGGTCGAGACCACCACGGCCGACGTCGACGTCCACTGCGAGATTGCCGCTGAGTTCCTCGCATGCCCGCCCAAGACCTTCAACAAGGACTCGGTCTGCGTCTTCTCCACCCGTACCGGCACCACCCCCGAGATCATCGAGGCCGCCAAGTTCTGCCAGGAGCAGGGCGCCCGCACGCTGATGTATGTCTCCAACGACAACACCCCGGCCACCGAGTACGCCGATTACAAGTTCTTCAGCTTCGCCGAGGACGACGTTCTGTGCGAGGCCATCTACACCTACCAGATCACGCTGGTCGCCCGCTTCCTCAAGAACGCCGGCGCCTTCCCCAAGTACGACACCTTCATGGAGGAGTTCGGCAACATCGCTCCGTACCTCATCAAGGCCAAGGACGCTCAGGACGAGCGCTGCGCCGCCATGGCCGAGGACTTCAAGGACACCGACTACCACATGGTGATTGGTTCCGGCATGCTCTGGGGTGAGGCCTACGACTACGCTATGTGCATTCTCGAGGAGATGCAGTGGATCAAGACCAAGTCTATCCACGCCGCCGAGTTCTTCCACGGCACCATCGAACTGTGCGAGGAGGGCACGAGCCTCATCATGCTCTACGGCGAGGACGACACCCGTAAGCTCATGGACCGCGTGGACAACTTCACTCACATGCTCGCCGACGAGAAGGGCGTCCATGTCCGCGTGAACAAGTTCGACACCGCCGAGGTCGAGCTGCCGTTCAGCGACCCCGAGTTCCGCAAGATCGTCTCCCCGATGGTCACCTACACCATCACCGAGCGTCTGAGCTGCCATCTCGAGCACGTCCGTAACCACCCGCTCACCACGCGTCGTTACTATCACCAGATGAACTACTAATCCTCTCAAATTGCTGCGGTTGTCTGCAGGCGAGCTGCGCAGAATGCCTCGCCTGCAGACCTGTTTCTGGGGTTGATCGAAATGGTTGTCCAGTATCTTCTAGTTGCACTGGTCGCATTTATTGCGTCCATGGACGAGCAATTATTTGGCATTACGATGCTTGGTCGTCCGCTGTTTACGAGCCTGTTCGTTGGCTTGATCCTTGGCGATGTCCAGCAGGGCGTTATCGTCGGCGCTGCTTTGGAGTCCATGTTCATGGGCGCCATCATGGTCGGCGCGGCGGTTCCTCCCGAGGTCTATGCCTCCGGCGTGCTTGGCTGCGCGTTTGCCGTCATTACGGGTACGGGCACGGCAACTGCCGTCGCGCTCGCCCTTCCCGTCTCCGTCTTCCTTCAGGTGTGGCGCAACTTCTGCTACGCCGTTCCGGGTGCCTTTGCCTGCAAGAAGATTGAGACCGCTCTGGCAAATCGCGATCTTGCCAAGGCGAATCTATACCATCTGACTATCGTGCCACTGTCGATTGGCATTCCGTCTGCACTGCTGGTGTTTTGCTCGCTGTTCTTTGGTGCCGACCTCATCAACAATGCGCTTAACGCTATTCCGCAGTTTGTGATGGACGGCCTCAACGTTGCGTCCGGCGTCATGGTCTGCATCGGCTTCGCTCTTCTTATTAGGACCATGGGCGACAACAAGCTTCTTCCCTGGCTGTTCCTGGGATTCATTATGGTCATCTACCTCAAGATGGACGTTGTCGGTGTTGCCGCTGCCGCTATCTGCGTCGCGCTGCTCCTGGCCTTCCGCGAGGGCTCGGCCGGTCCGCAGGCGGTTGCCGAGGATGAAGAGGAGGACTTCTAATGGCTACCCAGAACACCGATCTCAAAGAGGCCAAGAAGGACGCGATTATGACTCCCGATATGTATCGGAGCATGTTCCTTCGCCAGTTTACGAGCCAGTGCTCGCAGTCGTACGACAAGATGATGGCAATGGGCTTCATGTACACCATTCAGAAGCCCCTGCGAAAGATCTATCCCAACGACGACGATTACTATGCGGCACTCGATCGCCATACCGAGTTCTTTAACATCACGCCTCATGTGCTTCCGTTTGTAGCCGGTCTGACGGTTTCGATGGAAGAGCAGGCGGCTGCCGATAAGAACTTCGACACGTCCTCGATTAACGCCATGAAGGTCGGCCTCATGGGACCGCTTTCCGGCATCGGCGATTCGTTCTACTGGGGTACGTTC
Source organism: uncultured Coriobacteriia bacterium (assembly GCA_902493755.1). Lineage (GTDB taxonomy): Bacteria > Actinomycetota > Coriobacteriia > Coriobacteriales > QAMH01 > QAMH01. Next base: position 672 of record CABURF010000202.1, on the reverse strand, counting down.
CGCGTGGTCGCCGCCGGCATTGGTATTGGCATCGCGTCGACGGGCAACCCGCTCGGCCCCATCGTGTACGCGCTCATCTACTCCGTGATTAACCTTGCAACGCGTATCGTCGCCGCCCATCTGGGATACGACCTGGGAACCAAGTTCCTGCAGCAGTCCGAAGAGAACAACCTTATGTCTCGCATGACGCATGCTGCCGGTGTCCTCGGAATGACCGTTATCGGCGCCATGATTGCGGCACAGGTCTCGCTGTCCACGGCTTTGACCTTTGATGTGGGTGGTTCGGAGATTGTCCTGCAGGATCTGTTCGATTCGATCTTCCCCGGTCTGCTGCCCTTGCTGGCAACGTTCGCTTGCGTTGCCCTGTACAAAAAGGGTGTCAAGACCATTTGGATTATTATTGGCATCTTCGCGATCTGCATTATCGGAACGGGCTTGGGAGTGTTCGCAGCGGCGTAATGTTGACTGCTATGCTCGCGCGTTGGGTAACTAACTGACCGTTTGAAAACGGGGTTCGGCGTAAGGCCGGCCCCGTTTTTTGTTTGAGGGACTTTCCGACCGTCCAAAAACCCACGCGCGTCCATCACTCACGTATCTCTCATCTCTCATTCGTCACTAATACGAGAGATAACAGAAAGACGAGAGATAAATATGAGAGATAACTGAGCAGCA
>CABURF010000201.1 GCA_902493755.1 uncultured Coriobacteriia bacterium | reverse complement strand
ACGCTTCCCGCCACTCCATCGCGTTCGCGAGTTGCAAGGGTCTGTCCCCATCGTGCCCCATCGTCTCACCGTCGTAAAATCGAGGAGTACATATATGCCGAGTTTCAACAATTTCCCTCACATTTTCACGCCGATTAAGATTCGCAATTTCGAGCTGAAGAACCGCCTGGTTTTCTCGCCGGTCGTCTCGGGCCATGCGGGCGTTGTCGATGGCCAGGTTACCGAGGCGCTCGTACAGTTCCTTGGCGCCCAGGCCCGCAGTGGCGTCGGCATGGTCACAATCGGCGCATCGCCCGTCGACCAAGGCCGTGCGCGCGACTTCTTCGGAAGCCTTTCCGTTTGCAAAGACGAAGACATCCCCGGTTTGCATCGCCTTGTCGAGGAAGTGCATCGCTACGGGGCGGCAATATCGTGCGAGATCCTGCATGCGGGGCGCATCGCGCAGCCCAACGCGCTTGCCGGCCGCAAGGCGTGGGTGCCGTGGCTCACGCCCGATATGGACCCCGAGCTGTTCGAGGAAGTTACCGAGGAGCAGATGGACGAGGTCATCGACCTTTTCTGCAAGGCGGCCGTACGCCTGCGCGACGCGGGCTTTGACATGGTGCTTCTCCATGGCGCACACGGCAACTTCGTGAGCGCGTTCTTTTCGCCGCTTACCAATCAGCGTAGTGACGAGTACGGCGGATCCTTCGAGAATCGCATGCGCTTCCCGCTCAGGCTCGTGAAGGCCGTGCGTGAGGCCGTGGGCGAGAACATGGCCATTGATTTTCGCATCAGCCAGAACGAATACGTCGAAGGCGGCACCACGCTCGAGGATGTCATCACCTTCCTCAAGGCGGCCGAGCCCTACATCGATGACGCGAATCTTTCGGGCGGATGGATCTTCGACCCGGTCTACGTCAAGTACATGATGCCGGGTTATCCGCAGGAGCTGTGCCTCAACATCCCGCGCACGGCCATCGTTCACGAACAGCTCAACATTCCGGTCACCTGTGTCGGCAACATCCCCAACATCGAGACTGCCGAGCAGATCCTGGCCGAGGGCAAGGCCGACATCGTTGCCTTTGCACGCAACATTCTTGCCGATATGGACCTGGTGAACAAGGCGTATCGTGGCGAGGAGGATACTATCCGCCCGTGTCTGCGCTGCATCGAGTGCGCGTCGCGGCCTGCTGTGGGCGGTGGCGTGCGTTGCTCGGTCAACCCGCAGCTTGGCCGGGAGCTCTACTATCGCGAGATACGACCGGCGCTTACCAAAAAGAAAGTAGTCGTCATTGGTGGTGGCCCGGCAGGCATGATGGCGGCGCAGACCGCTGTCAAGCGTGGCCACGACGTTGTCCTCTTCGAGCGCGACGAAGAGCTGGGAGGCCGTCTCAAGGAAGCGTCAGTCCTCTTCTGCAAGGAGCCGTACCACAAGCGCTATCTCGCTTGGGACAGGCGCGCGACGCTCGAGAGTGGCGCGGACATTCGTCTGGGTGTGGAAGCGACGCCGGAACTTGTTATGGCGGAGAATCCCGACGAGGTCATCGTTGCCATCGGCGGTGAGCACATCTGTCCACCCATTCCCGGCGCCAATGGAGATAGCGTCATCACGGTGACCGAGGCCGACCTGGGGTTGGCGCCCATCGGCAAGCGCGTCGTCATCGTGGGTGGCGGCTTTTCCGCGCTCGAATGCGGTATCCAGCTCGCCTACGAAGGGCACGAGGTGGCGGCTATCGATGCGCAGTCCGAGGACAAGCTTTGGCGCGAGGTCATGAACGAGCTGCGCAGCGGCCTCATCGAGCTGCGTGATCGCTATGGCGTGCAGCTCATTGACGAGGCCATGGTCAAGGAGATTCGCGGGAACTCCGTTGTGTACACGCGCGGTGGCGAGGACTTCGAGATTCCCGCCGATACGGTCGTCATGGCATGCGGCTTGCGTCCGAACAAGGAGCTTGTGCAGCGGTTCGTGGAGATGATGCCGCAGGTCACGGTTGTAGGCGATGCGCGCAAGACGGGCAACATCTTCTCGGCGAATATGAGCGCTTTCGATGCGACGGTAGAGCTCTGACAATAAGGGGACAGACCCCTAGTCGTCATTTCGAGCGCAGGCGCGAAGCGCCGGAGTCGAGAAATCCCGCTCGGTGGCAACTAGGGGACAGACCCTTGCGCACCACCGCAGGTGGCAACAAGGGGACAGACCCTTGATTATGTTTGATTGTGACCCTCGATTGTCGGAAGACATCCTGCAGCTTTGGCTGACGTTCCCTCGAGCGGCATGTCGAGCAGCTCGGTTATGGGCATGTTAGGCGCTATCGGCCAACACTGCCGACTACAAGCGCCTACGATACCAAGAACGCCATCTTGCCCAAGCTGCTGCCTGCTTCTGCTCGATGGAGCTCGCCGCCCAGCGCTACGCTGACCACGAGGAGACCAATACCTATATCAAGCTTTTCGGTGGTCATCGCTCCTTCAGGACTAATCACCTTAAGCAGATGCGTAAAAAGATGCATCATTAACTGGCGCCTTCACCCCAGCGGTTTGCTACACAAACACTTTCACCAAGTGATTCTGGTCAAATCACTGGATTGCATCAGGGCAATACCTAATATCCATTCGCGTAAAATCTATTCCCATTCGCGAATAAAGCGCTATACTCTGCTCACGCCATGATTTGCCCGAAGGCCGTCGTGCAGCGGCTCAGGGTTTTCCGTTGTTGCACCGGATGCATCGAGGTGGCGCACGATGCATCGCCTCTTGTAAAGGAGCGTGCAACATGGGCACTGTCAAAGCCGTTTGCACCAGCACCGTTAAGGGCATTCAGAAATCCGCGCAACAGCATATCGACCTTGTCCCTGATTGGGGCGTCGAAGACGATGCGCATGCAGGTCCATGGCATCGTCAGGTGAGCCTTCTTGGCTACGAGCGCATCGAGGCCTTCAAGAGGCTCGGTGCCGATGTGGAGAACGGTTCGTTTGGCGAGAACATCATCGTCGAGGGCTATGACCTCAAGGCGCTTCCCATCGGCACGCGCTTTGTCGTGGGCGATGCCGTGTTGGAGCTCACGCAAATTGGCAAGCAATGCCACAAGCACTGCGCGATCTATCACAAGATGGGGGACTGCATCATGCCGCGTGAGGGCGTGTTCTGCAAGGTAATTAAAGGAGGTCGCGTCTGCGCAGGTGACACCTTCGGCAT
>CABURF010000200.1 GCA_902493755.1 uncultured Coriobacteriia bacterium | reverse complement strand
GACCAAGCCCGAGCTCGTCGTCGATCTGTGCAACGAGTGCCACCCGTTCTTCACGGGCCAGCAGAAGTTCGTTGATACCGGCGGACGCGTCCAGCGCTTCTCCAACAAGTTCGGCTCTGCTGCAGACCAGCTCAAGGAGCGCAAGGCCGCAGAGAAGGCTGCCAAGCAGGCCGCTGCCGCAGAGAAGGCCGCCAAGGCCGCCGAGGAGCGTGCTGCCAAGCAGGCTGCCAAGGAAGAGCGCGCCAAGAAGTACGCAGAGAAGGCCGCTCGCGATGCCGAGAAGGCCGAGAAGGAAGCTGCTGCTGCCGAGGACGAGGCCAAGGAAGAGGAGTCTGTGTCCGAGGTCGCTGAGGCTGCTGCTGAGGCCGCCGAGGCCGAGCAGGCCACCGAAGAAGCTGCTACCGAGGAGAGCGCCGAGTAATTATTGCATCAGAGGATGTATGAAACGCCGTCCCATTTGTGGCGGCGTTTTTTTGCCATGGGCGCAATTACGTTCAAGAATCTTCTTCGTTATGGCAGTATGCTTGCGGGACATTGGCAAAAGCAAATATGCTGACTGGAATGGCGCGGCATGGTTCATATCGGAAAAGACGATACGGTTAGTCCGACGCAAACGAGTCCCTCGTGCGTGATTACGCCCGCTGCCTATCGAGCAATGGCCGTCGGGGGCGACGCCTGATGAGGTACCATCTCGTCGCGCTGTTCACCATCCTCGTCTGGGGCCTTACCTTTGTCTCGACCAAGGTGCTCCTCGTCGATTTCACGCCATTGCAGATCCTGGCGATTCGTTTCGTCGTCGGTACGATCGCGCTCTGCGTCCTACGCCCGCACATCATGCACTTGCACGAGCGTCGTCACGAATGGCTCTTCGTCCTTGCCGGGGCGACGGGCATTGCCGCGTATTACCTGCTCGAGAACATCGCGCTCGTATTCACGACAGCGACGGCGGTGGGTGTCATCGTGGCGGCCTCGCCACTGTTTACGGCGATTATCGCGATGGCACGTGGAGACCGCTCCGCCCTGAGTGTGCGCTTTGTCATCGGCTTTCTGCTGGCGATGGGTGGTCTCGTGCTCGTCGGCATGAGCACGGGTGGCGAGGACGCGATGTCGGCCTTTGGCGGCCTCTCGTATTTCGGCGACTTGCTCGCTCTTCTGGCGGCCGTCGTCTGGGCCGTCTACTCGATGCTTGTCAAGCACATCGGTGAGCTCGGATACGAGACCATCGCGTCCACCAAGCGCACCTTTCTCTGGGGTCTCGTCTTCATCATCCCGGCAAGCGTTCTGTTTGGTGGCGACTTGCCTGCGGTGCGCGAGGCGCTTGCCTGGGATAATGTCGCGAATCTGCTTTTTCTGGGACTGGTTGCCTCTGCGGCATGCTTCGTAACCTGGAACGTGACGGTGCGCAGGCTCGGTGCCGTAATCTCGACGACGTACATCTACCTCGTCCCCGCCTCGATCCTCTTGTTGGGCGAGCCACTCACCGTGCCCATCGTCATCGGGCTGGCGCTCACCATCGCGGGGCTGGTTCTCTCGCAACGCGACCAGGTCGAACGAGAGGTATAATCTCGCTGTGCTTTCGATGATACCTGCAGGGGATATTCGAGACGTATTTTCCGAAGACGAGGAACGCATGGCTCTCGAGAACAAGCTCGGCATACAAGATGATATTGAGTTGGCTCACGAGGAGGAGAAGCTCAGCAAGATGCGAGCGCTCGAGCTCTTCGAGAGCGGTATGTCCGATGAATTCGAGGTTGGGACGTTTGTGGGTCTTGCGCAAGTTCACGTGCAGCTTTTCCAGGATGTCTACGACTTCGCCGGCCAGATGCGGACGGTCGACATCGCAAAAGGCGGTTTTCGCTTCGCTTCCGTGCTCTATCTCGATGATGCGCTGGCGGCGATAGACAGGATGCCACAATCGACTTTCGACGAGATAATCGAGAAATACGTCGAGATGAACGTCGCCCATCCTTTCAGGGAGGGAAACGGTAGGAGCATGCGCATCTGGCTCGACGCGATCTTGAAACGTGAGCTCGGCGTCGTGGTGGATTGGAGTCGCGTGGGCAAGGAGGACTACCTCTCCGCGATGGAGCGCAGCCCCTTGAAGGATGTCGAGATCAAGGCACTTCTTGCGGAGGCGTTGACCGATCGCATCGACGATCGTCAGGTCTACATGAAAGGTATCGACGCGAGCTATCGCTACGAAGGCTATGGCACGTACACGACCGCTGAGCTCGGTGCGTAGCGAATTATCTGCTCTCGGTGGTGCGACTAGGGTTCTGGACGTCATGGAGTCCAAGGTGAGATGACGTTATCCCCGTCCTGCGTCATCTCTATTTCCAATATGCGCATTTTGCAGAGGATAACAGGGGAATGTATCCTGTCCGAAAGGCGAAAGGAGCGAGACGCATGAGATACAGGATGCTAGGCAAGACGGGCCTCGAGGTGAGCGAGATCGGTTTTGGGCCCGAGTGGATGGATGGCACGCCGGAGGAGACACGTGAAATCGCCGAGGAGCTGCGCGAGGCGGGCGTGAACTACATGGACTGCTGGATGGCCGACCCGCATATTCGGGAGAACCTGGGCTTTGCCATGAGGGGGCATGCGGACGAGTGGATCGTTCAGGGGCACATCGGCTCGTGCTGGGTGGACGGCCAGTACAAGCGCAGCCGCGACGTCAGTCTGGTGCGACCGGCCTTCGAGGACGAGCTACGGCTTCTGGGAGTCGACCATTTCGAGATAGGCATGATGCACTACATCGACAGCGTCGATGAGCTCATAGATAGCTTGGAAGGGCCCTATTACGAGTACGTGCAGGAACTTTTGCAGGCGGGAACCATTCGGCATGTGGGGCTCTCCACTCATAATCCCGAGGTTGCACTCGAGGCCGTGCGCCGGGGCGTGGTGGAGGTCATCATGTTCTCCATCAACCCGGCCTTTGACCGGCTGCCGCCATCGGAAGACGTGAACGACCTGTTCGGTGATTATGCGGATGCAGGGGAGCAAGTCGAGCCCCTGCGGGCGGAACTCTACAGCCTCTGCGAGGAAAACGACGTGGCGCTCACCGTGATGAAGCCCTATGCAGGAGGCCGCCTGCTGAACGCGGAGCAATCGCCGTTCGGCGTGGCGCTCACGCCCGTGCAGTGCATCCACTACTGTCTCACGCGTCCGGCCGTCACAAC
>CABURF010000199.1 GCA_902493755.1 uncultured Coriobacteriia bacterium | reverse complement strand
CCGGCCCGCACGGACACTGCGTCCTTTCACGACCACATCTACCGCAAGCCGAACGTGCGCATCGAGTTCCTGCGCGGACGGCTCAAATTCGAGCAGGGAGGGGTCGCGACTGGCGCAGCACCGTTCCCCTCGATGCTCGTCTACTTCAACGAGAGACTACTTGAGGAGGAATCATGAGCGATTGGGAATTACCGAAAGAATGCAGGGATTGCGAGCATTTCCGCGAAGTCTACATGCTCAACTGCTCGTATGACGGCACGTGCGTGTGCATCAAAGACTCACTTGCGATTAAGCAGGTCAATCCAGATGACGAAGCCTGTTCAGGATGGGAACTGAGGGACATATGAGCGATTGCAGCACGCAGGCTACAAAACCGAAGCAACCGAGGACATGCGATGAGCTCATCAACAATCTGTTCGGGTATGGACGAATGGCGGTTCCGATTAGAACCACGAGAAAGCACAAGCGCAAGAGCGCGGCAAGATTGAAGGTGAAACGATGAGTAAGACGAAGATACCGACGGGAAGCACGTTCGATCCAAACAGGGTGCAGTACTGCATCACGGTCATGTCTGACGAGGCCGCCAAGACCGGATGCAACCTGCTCGAGCTGCAACATGCGCTCAAGTCGATGAAGGCGGTCGTGGATTCCGAGCTCGAAGTGCGCCTTGGGAACGCGAGGAATGGCGGCAAGCCACGGCGCGGATAGACGGCCTCGGGACACGTGCGGGCAGCCGTCTGCCGTTTTCTCCAGTTTGCCGAATCGCGGACGAGCGCGCGAGATGGCGCTGTCCCATATGTCCCGAATCGTCCCAGCTAGAACGCTGTCCCTACCCATCTCGCAATCACCGTGGCGCGGAGAACAAGTGATTCTACGCGGAAGGGCGTTTTGGGCACTTGGCAGACGGTGCGCCGCGAAGCCTGCGCTACCATTTCCGCCGACGATATCTAGATGCGCGATTGGATGGTGTCGATGGCAGACGAGGCGGCGCGCTCGGAACTCGAGCGCTACAGGATCGGGCAGGCGGAAACGTGGCTCAAAGGGTGCAAGAGGCTCGTCGAGATGGAGAGGTCCATGAGGGCGCTTGCAGACTCGCAGCGCGAGATGGCAGACGGCATCGGGGCAATCGACTACGCGAGTCCCAGGACGAAGAAGCCGCCGAGGGCCGATGCCATCCCAGAGGCGGTGGCAAGGTGCATGGAGGTCGCAAGCGACTTCGAGGCGCTTGCGCTCGACATAAGCGAGCGCAGAGCCGAGGCCGCCCGTGCCCTCGCGAGCATGGAAAGCCCGATAGAGGCCGCCGTCTTGTCACGCCACTACCTCCTGGGCGACACGTGGGAATCCCTGTGCACGAGCTTCGGCTACAGCTGGCGCGGGATCATGCAGCTGCGCCGCCGCGCCTTGCTTCACGCCTACGACGTCATGCCGCATTCCGAGCGCGATCCGCATCACCGAGCATTGTGACGTTCGCAAAGAGTGCATAGAAGTGCACATACCATCTCTGTTAAGTTATAGGCTGCAAAAAAACAGACAAGCAAGGGGCCGTCCGGCATGGGCGGCCCCTTGCACGTGGGGACGTGTTGCATGGACTACAAAGAGATCACGCTCGTCGTGACGTCTCGCGCGGCATGCCGCGACTACGACACGACCGTCGGGCGCGCCTTCTTCCGTGCCGTTGGCGTGCAGCTCTCCGAACCTGCGATAGCCGGAACAATCGTCTCGTGCGACCGATATGACGGCATCGAGGAGCTCATGGCCCAGCGCCATGGCATCGCCTACTAGCGCGCGCGAGCGACAGGGGGTAAGGCCGTGGGTGGGGTCACCACAACGCGGCAACGCCAAGACGGACCTTCGATTCCGCGAAACGCAAACCAGCACCCGCAACTGTCCACCGCATTGGGTTTTTCGGCTCGCGAAACAGCAGGGGCCCCTGCGGGTACCGGCGGCGGGGTCCCCGATATCCCTTGCGGAAAACGCGGATAGCGTCCCGGAACCGAAAAGCTGGCCATATGGCGGTGAATGACGTGAGTAACGGGCCACTTTCGTATTCGCAGGTCAGGTATCGCGGACATCTCGCGCGCATACGCGCGTAGCGGAAGTGTCCAGGATACGCGAGATGGGAGCTCCTTGTGGGCAAGCGAGGGTCGAGCAGGCGGCGAGAGAGGCTCAAGAGGCACCTGGCCCTCGTCGAGGACGTGTGCTGGCTGGGACTGGAACCGCTCGACTTCTCGGTCACCGATCCGAACGACATGCGCCACGTCGAGATAGACGAGGAGGTTCCCGTGAGCCTGGGCGGAAGTCCGCTCGATCCGGCCAACTGCCACCTCGTGTGCCGACGTCACAACCTCGAGAAGGGAAACAGGGTGCTGCCGTGCGGTGCGCTTTCGCGTAGCCCGGGCGGTGCGCTTTGCGCGGCCGGCCGCGGCAGGCGCGAGACGTCCAGGGAGTGGTTCTAGATGCCCGTGAAGAAGGTCTCCCGTGCCGACGAGGACTACATCGTCGCTCACATCAGCGACATGTCGGTGCGGCAGATCGCCGAGGCAATCGGCTGCTCGAAGTCCACGGTGCATCGCGTGAGCCAGCGCCTTGGTGCAAGGAGGGAACCGCTCGACGCGCCGCCTCCGGCTCCGGCCGTCCCCGCAATCTCCGTCGCGGAGCTTCCCGACGAGCTCGTGCTGCTGCGCGAGCACGCCGGCGTGCTGCGACGCGAGATGGGGAGTTCTTCGGGCGCGACGTTGGCGAAGCTGTCGGCCGAGTACCGCAAGACGCTCGAGCGCATAACGGAGCTGTCCGGCGCACCCGAGACCGAAACCATCGAGACCAAGGCCGAGGAGTGCACCATAGATGCCGTCTGTACCGGAATCGCCGGGGCTGGCAAGGCCCCCTAGGATCAGGGTCGCCCCGATCGGGGCCGACTGCTCGTGGGGAGACGCCGCAATCGAGCTCGCGTCAACCTACCTGGTAAGGCCCTACGACTGGCAGTCAGACGTGCTCAGGTGCTGGCTGGCAAGAAACGGCGACAGGTACGCCTGCAGCACCTGCGGGCTCATCGTGCCGAGGCAAAACGGCAAGTCCAAGGCAATCGTCGCGGCGCGCATGCTGTTAGGCGCGGCAGTGATCGGCGAGACCATACGATACTCGGCGCATCGCGTAGACACGATGCTCGAGATATTCGACATCTTCGT
>CABURF010000198.1 GCA_902493755.1 uncultured Coriobacteriia bacterium | reverse complement strand
AATCAACGCCATGGCCCTCGAGCAGTCCCATGGAAAGCACGGGGCGACGAAGGCGGACATCGACAGGATTTTTCTCTCGCGCGCCCGCAACAAGCACGTGCCTCCGACTCCCGAATTTAGAAGGATTCGCCGTGTTTGGATGGGGCTCATCGCCGCGGCGACGGTCATCACCATCATCGCCGCCCTTATCGCCCAGCGCAGCATGTCCGATGTCACGGTTCCCGTCCTCATGATCATGGTCTCGCTTGGCATTCTCGTGATCGCGACGGTTCTCGACCGCGTGAAGATGAAACCGCTGCGCAAGGAATGGGAACGCGATCTGGATCAGAAGATCAAGGCCGCCGAAAAGGCGTCGAGGAAGGCCCGTGCAAAATAGGAGGAGCGAATCATGCCTGGTGGATGTTGGATCTGCAATCCGATGTGTGGAAAGTGCCAGCCGGCACCTCTCAAGTCGGCGACGTGTCCGGCATGTGGCACGCTCAATATCTTCGAAAGGGAGCGCGTTCTCTCTAAAGAGGCCCTCGTTTGCAAGGGATGCGGGGAGGACTTGACCGATATGGTTCGTCCCAAGCCGGTTAAGTGCAATTACTCTGGATATATCTGCGCCTATCCGTGTGGCAATTCCAAATCGCCTCGCCATGATCATGGCGATATGCCATGCGAGAGAAATACGCCTCCAAGCGAGGAGTGGCTCGCATCTCATCCCAAGGCGCGCGCCTTCGTCAAGGGCAAATAAACACTCTGCCCGACATCTCAAACCCCTGTCTATGTCCCTGAGCACTATAGGCCGCAAAGCCGTCTGGTCTTTGCCTAAAGCACCCTAGTACCAGACATACTAAAACGCCACAGACCTGGTCTTTAGTATGCCTTGAGCGATGTTTGCGGCGTTACCCAGATGTTACCTTTCGCACTGTTCGCGCATCGCTTATCCCACCCTCCACACGTGATCGATGCGCGAACGCTTAGTTCTTCGAAAAGGGAAGGGGTATTAGCAAATGTGTTTTAGACCACCATCGTTTGACGACATGATGAAGACCTGCGAGAAGTGCGGGTCCTTCAATCCGCCCGAGGCGACGAATTGCAAGAAGTGCGGCGCACCTCTTGCCGAGCCCGATGCGGCTGCACCCACTGGCGCTCCCGCCGCTCCCGGTGCTGCCCCCATGGCACCCGGCGCAGCTCCCAAGGCACCCGGCGCCTAACGCTGATTTCACGAGCACTAGCTCTAAGCAGGACGCGTTAATGGGAGGTGGTTATCAAGGTCAGGCCAGATGCACCATCAAAGTGGAGAGTAAGAGAAGAGTAAGAGTTAGAAATGAAAGGGGGGTACATTCATGATCAATGAGCTGAACAAAGACTTGTACAAGACAGATTGGCGTTGGTTCGAAGATGGATACGAGGTAACGCGTACTTCTGTTTGGACTGGTCCTGGCTGTCACAATGGCTGCGGCGTTCTCGCCTATGCAAAGGATGGCAAGCTCGAGCGCGTTGAGGGCGATCCCAATTTCGCATACAACCAGGGTCGTCTCTGCCTACGCTGCCTCAACATGGTTGAGCAGATTTACAACCATGATCGCATGAAATGGCCGCTGCTCCTGGACGGAGAAAAGGGTTCGAACAAGTGGAAGCGCGTAACCTGGGACGAGGCTCTCGATTTCATCGAAGAGGCCTTCCAGGACTGCTGCCGCATCATTCGTGATGAGTTTGGCGGAATCGGCCCCGAAGGCGTCGTCGCTCTTTCGGGTACTGGCCGTAATGCCATGTGGCAGGGCGCTATGGTTCTGCGCACCGCCTTTGGTTCGCCGAACATGTCCTTCGGCTTCCTTTCGGCAGACTCCTGCTATCAGCCGCGCATGACCGCGAACCTGCTGCAGGAAGGTGACTGCTGGATTCTCGATAACGCTCAGCTGCACCCCGACCGTTACAACAACGCGGAGTGGGTCAAGCCTGAGGTCGTTATCGTATGGGCCAACCAGCCGCTCGCATCCAATCCGGACGGTTTCATGGGCCACTGGCTCATCGACCTCATGCGCATGGGCACGAAGTTCGTCGTCGTCGATCCCGCGCTGACCTGGCTTGCTTCCAAGGCTGACATCTGGCTGCAGATTCGTCCTGGTACTGACTGCGCGCTTGCTCTCGGCATGCTCAACGTCATTATCAACGAGGATCTGTACGATCATGACTGGACCGAGAAGTGGACCTACGGTTTTGAGTCGCTCGTCGAGCGTGTCCAGGAGTATCCGACCGACAAGGTCGCCGAGATCTGCTGGGTCGAGGAGCAGGACATCATCGATGCTGCTCGCATGTACGCCCAGGCCAAGCCCGCTGGCATTCAGTGGGGCCTTGCCATTGACATGCAGATTTCCGCCATGGAGGCGTCCAACGCCATTGACGATATGGTCGCCATCTGCGGTAACCTCGATGTTCCTGGCGGCAACGTGCTGGTCCGCTACGCCTACAACTCCTCCAAGAAGTATGGCGCCGGCCTCGAGTTCATCTCCCCCGAGATGCTCGATCGCCGCATTGGCACGACGCAGTCCCCGATTCACAAGGCGGGCTACACGCCGTTCATCCCGCCCGATCTGCTGCTCGAGGCCATGGAGACTGGCGTCCCCTATCGCCCGCAGCTCATCTGGGTCGAGCAGACCAACCCGATTGCCAACATGGCCGGCGACGCTCCGCGCGTCTACAAGGCCTGGAAGAACATCAAGTACACGATCGTCGCCGATTACTACTTGACCCCGACCGCCGTCGCATTTGCCGACTGCGTCCTTCCGATGGCAATGTCCATCGAGCGCGATTCCTATCGTTCTTGGTGGCAGCCGCTGCGTACCATCACCGCGTCCGCCGGTCGCTACTACGAGTGCAAGTCCGACGAGGAGCTCGTTGTCACGATGGGCAAACGCTTCAACCCCGAGTTCTACGATCAGTTCGAGACGACCGAGGACTTCCTCACCTGGATGATCCAGGACGAGGGCAACGGTGTCGACTACACCTTCCAGGACCTCAAGGAGAAGGTGTACGACTGGTGGGATTGGAACGAGACGTATCGCAAATACGAGAAGGGCCTGCTCCGCGAGGACGGCAATCCCGGCTTCGTTACCGCGACCGGTCTCTTCGAGATCTACTCGCCGCTGTTCGACGTCTGGGGCTTCGATCCGCTGCCGCATCACATGGAGCCCTACGAGTCGCCGT
>CABURF010000197.1 GCA_902493755.1 uncultured Coriobacteriia bacterium | reverse complement strand
CAAGGCGTACTTCGAGAAGTTCCTTCACGCGGACTTCGACAACCCGGAGACGCGCGATAAGATATTGGAATATTTCGTCGATAAGATTTATCTCTACGACGAGAAGCTGGTCGTGACCTCGTGGTATTCGGAGGATAAGACCGAAATCACGTGGGATATGCTGAAAGGAGCGGACGGCGACCCTTTTGTTAAAGGGGAAGCCGCCGAGTTCGACTGCTTCCCCTTAGGCTCCACCAATACAAGAAGATGACGAACTATCTTCGTATGGGGATAGTTCGTCTTTTTATATCTACAATGTCTCGAAACACCCAAACTCAAGAAAGCGGTGAGCCATGACATACCAATCGCGAGACGAGATTGACGAGCGCTATCGCTGGGATCTTTCCAGCATCTATGCCGATGACGAGGCGCTTCTTGCCGCGCTCGCCACGGCGCGCGAGTATCCGGAGGCGCTGGCGCGCTTCCGCGGCAAGGTTTCGCAGTCGCCCGAGGATCTGCTTGCCTATCTGCGGCTGAGCGATGAGGTGGGCGTCGAGCTCGGCAAGCTCGTGAACTATGCGCAGCGCAAGCTCGATGAGGACACGCGCAATGCCACCTATCAGGATTACTCCGCGCAGGTCATCTCTGTCTACACTGAGGTCTCGTCTGCCACGAGCTGGTTTGCGCCGGAGATTCTGAAGCTCGATGACGAGCAGATTGAACGCTTCTACGCCAGTTGTCCGGACCTCGAGCTGTATAGCCGCGCGCTTGACGTCGTGTTCCATCAGCGCGGTCACATCCTGGACGATGCCGAGGAGGAGCTGCTTGCCCGCGCGCAGGACATGGCCATGCAGCCCGAGCATATCTTCTCGCTCTTCAATGATGCGGATCTCACGTTCGAGGATGCCGTCGATGCGCAGGGTGAGACTCATCCCGTCACCCATGGCAGCTACGTCCCGCTCATGATGTCCGATGACCGTAAGCTGCGCAAGTCGGCCTATGCCTCCATGTATGCGGCGTATACGCAATTCCGCAACACGGCAGCCGCAACGCTCGGCGCTCAGGCCAAGCAGCTCAAGTTCTACACCGACGCGCGCAGATACGACAGTTCGCTCGAGTATTGCCTCGACCAAAACGAAGTGCCCACGGAGGTCTATACCAACCTCATCTCCTGCGTGCACGAGCACTTCGCGCCCATGCACAAATACGTTGATCTGCGCAAGAAGGTGCTCGGCGTGGACGAGTTGCATTTCTACGATCTGTACGTCCCCATTGTCGAGGATGTCGACATGCACTTCACCTACGAGGAAGCATGCGAACTCATCCTCGAGGCGCTTGCGCCGCTTGGGGAGGACTACCTGGCCATCGTGCGCGAGGGCCTGTCGCAGCGCTGGATCGACGTCTACGAGACGCCCGGCAAACGGAGCGGCGCGTATTCAGCCGGTGGCTACGGCATGCATCCGGTCATTCTCATGAACTTCCAGGGCCAGCTCGACGATGTCTTCACGCTCATTCACGAGATGGGCCATTCCATCCATACCTATATGAGTTGCAAGGGCCAGCCACCCGTGTATTCCGATTACGTGATCTTCGTTGCCGAGGTGGCCTCCACGGTTAACGAGGCTCTGCTCACCCAGCATCTGCTCAAGACACGCACCGATCCACGCGAACGTGCCTACATTCTCAATCATTTCCTCGAGCAATTTAAGGGTACGCTCTACCGACAACCCATGTTCGCCGAGTTCGAGCTTGCCTTCAACGAGATTGCCGCCCGGGGCGAAGGCATCACCGCCGAGGCATTGGGCGAGATCTACCGCGAGCTAAACGCCAGCTACTATGGCCCGGGCATCGTCGTCGATGACGAGATTGCCGTCGAGTGGGCGCGTATCCCGCACTTCTACTATCAGTATTACGTGTATCAATACGCGACGGGCTTCTCTGCCGCCATTGCGCTGTCGAACCGCATCCTCAATGAGGGTGCTCCTGCCGTGGCCGACTACCTCGGCTTCTTGGCCGGCGGCTCGAGTAAGACGCCCATCGAGCTTCTCAAGGGTGCGGGTGTCGACATGACTACGCCCGAGCCGACGACGGCGGCGCTCGCCTACTTCGATGAGCTTATCGATGAGCTAGCTGATGCGCTAAGATAGCGGGGTTATGAACAACGCCCCGATTGGCATATTCGATTCCGGCTTCGGCGGCCTTACCGTCGCGCGTGCCGTTCACGAACGCCTGCCGCAGGAGTCGCTTATCTTCTTCGGCGACACGGCACGTTGTCCCTACGGCCCGCGCGACTTGCGCGAGGTGCGCGGCTTCGTGCATCAGATTGGCAGCTGGCTTTCCCAGCATGATGTGAAGCTCATCATCATTGCATGCAATACGGCGACGGCGGCCGGGCTCGCGCTTGCCCAGATGGAGTTTGACGTGCCGGTTATCGGCGTGGTCGAGCCAGGGGCGCGCGGGGCTGTTCGCATGACGCGTAACCGTCGCGTGGGTGTCATCGCTACGCAGGCGACGGTTGACTCGGGTATCTATCCGGACACGATTCGCAATCTCGATGCGGGCGTGACCGCGTTCTCGACGGCGACGCCGCGCTTCGTCGAAATTGTCGAGGATGGCATTCGTCGCTCCAATAGCCCCATCGAGCGGCTCACAGCCGAGGCGAGTGACGTGTATCTGCGCCCGGCATTCCAGACGATCGCGCGCGATTACCTCGATCCCATCAAGAAGGCCGGCGTCGACACGCTTGTCCTGGGCTGCACGCACTACCCGGTGCTTGCCCCGCTCATTCAGCAGGCCGTGGGCGAAAACGTCTCCATCATTTCCTCGTCGGAGGAAACGGCCAAGGAGGTCGTCGAGACGCTTTCCTATCGTGGCCATCTGGCCGATGGCTCGATACCGCAGCACAGCAGTTTCTATACCACGGGTGAGGATTTGGACGATTTTCGTACCATTGGCGGCCATATCTTCGGGCAGCCTATCGAAGACCTTACCTATGTGGGTGTCAACGAGCTCTAGACAGGAGAAAACATGACGGTCAACATCGGTTTGGGACGCTCTTACGGGCGCGGTCCCGAAGAGAAGCGCCCCACCAAGATCACGCGGCACTTCCTCGACAACGTCCCCGGCTCGTGCCTCATCGAGACGGGCGCGACCAAGGTCTTGTGTGCGGTCAGCATCGAGGAGCGTGTCAAGGCGTGGCGCAAGGGCGCCGGTGCCGGCTGG
>CABURF010000196.1 GCA_902493755.1 uncultured Coriobacteriia bacterium | reverse complement strand
CATCATGAAATGCGCCTTGCCGAAGTAGCGCGCCAGGCACATGAGCTGTGCGGTGCCATAGTCCTGGACCTCGTCGATCATGACATAACGCGCGTGACGCATGCCGCCACCGACGAGCGCGAGCTTGAGGTAGAGCCATTCGATGGCACTCAGGTTTTCCGAGCCGGTCAGGCGCATGCCAATGGCATCGAGACGCAACCAGCGGCCTTCCGCGATCTCGTGTTCGACGCCTGCATAGCGCCAGCGCAGGAAGCGCTCGGTATAACTCACGAGCTCGGCTTCGTCCATGTCGCCGATGTAGACGTTCTCGCCAAAGCACTCGATTTGCTCGGCATCGGACATGTCGCTGATCATGTCCTGGTGCTTCTCGGACTTCGCGAGACGCTTGATGCGCTGCTCAAGACGATCGAGGAGGTCGTCGATGACGAGCGCACTGCGATGCGAGCCGGTGGGGAGGTTCTTGAACTTGCTCCACGCTCCATGCGCCTGAGCTGCCGTAATGACGGGTTCACCCTCAATGCGAATATCGGTGAAGTCACCCTGCTTGAGCTTGAAATCCGGGAGCATCTCGTCAATGGCACGCAGTGCGTCGGCGCTGACCTCACGCCCGAGGTCGCGGCTACCAAGACCGAGACCGCACATGAGCGACTCGAAGGTAATCGACGAGGGATTGCTTTCGCCCATCTCGGGCAAGACGTTCTCGATATAGCGCTGGAACACTGGGTTGGGCGTGATGAGGAAGACGTCCTCGGGCTTGAGCGTATCGCGCTGCCGATAGAAGAGATAGGCAATGCGTTGCAGAAGCACCGAGGTCTTGCCAGAGCCCGCGATGCCGCTAACGAGCAACGCCGGGACGTCCTCATGGCGGATGACTTCGTTCTGCTCCTTCTGAATAGTCGCTGTAATGGCCGACAAGTGCGAGGAACGGTTCTGTGCGAGCGCTGCAAGTAGCATCTCGTCCTGGATGGCGACGGTGGTGTCGAAGAGGGCCTTGAGCTGGTCGCGTTCGATGTCGAACTGGCGGCGCAGCTTGAGTTCGCAGTCGATGGTGCGACCGTTGGCTTCGTAGCTCGTCTTGCCGTTATCCTGGTTGTAATAGACCTCGGCGATGGGGCTGCGCCAATCGACGATGAAGTGGCGGTAGTCGTCGTCGGTCATGCCTACGTTGCCGATGTAGATGTCCTTGGGCTCGCTGCCAGGCTTGAATTGGAGCGTGACCTTGGCGAAGTAGGGCTGCTTGAGGAGAAGTTGCGCGCGGTGCAGGCGCTCGGTCGTGACGTCGGCCGCGATGTTGTAGGTGTCAATGATGCGGTTGACGGCTTCGAGCTCGGCCATGGTCTCGACGTGGATATCTGCATCGAAGTCGAAATTGAGCTCGTCGGTGATGAGGTCCTTCTCGGAAGCGACCTCGTTGAATATGCTCGCGAGTTGCTCTTGCAGGTTGCGCTCGATG
The DNA here is from genome assembly GCA_902493755.1 of uncultured Coriobacteriia bacterium. GTDB lineage: Bacteria > Actinomycetota > Coriobacteriia > Coriobacteriales > QAMH01 > QAMH01. The sequence goes on along the minus strand of CABURF010000196.1, from coordinate 1,778 downwards.
TTCTGGAGCTTCGCGTATGTTGTGCTCAGATGCTCCTGTTCGACTTCGAATGTCTTATCCATGTTGCCCCTTTGGCGTTGGTGGTGTGTGCGGCATCCGTCTCATCCCGGCGGCACCCCGTCTCGCTCTGCTGGGTCCAATCAAAACATGGCAATCAATTGTACGCGAGTGCGATGAATGTGACCATGCCGCCCAGGGGATTTCTCAGTAAGCTATCATACGAGCATGGATCCGATCTGGCTCATAGGTGGATGCGTATTGGCGGTCATGGCTGTTGTTGCAGTCGTGGTCGTCATTCTTGTTCGTCGATACAGGCGTCAACGGGAGATCTTCATCAAGTTTGACACGATGGCGGGGCCATGTCGCATCTTCACGATCGAGCGCAAGGATGGCCTGGTACGCGTGATGAACGTTGCGGGTACCATGCAGTCTGCCACCTACCTCGATGATGACACGTACTGCGACCTTCCCTACGCCTACACGCGTGATTACGACAGCATGTTCTTCGCCGGGGTTCCCGTGCGAGACGTGTTGGTTTTGGGCGGTGGCGGGTATTCGTATCCCAAGCATCTGATTGCGCATCATCCGGAGACATACGTGACGTGCGTTGAAATAGACCCGGTCATTACGGCAATTGCGTGCAGATATTTCTTCGTCGATCGTCTCTTCGAGGAATACGACCTCGATGAAACGGGACGCCTACAGCTCGTCGAGGACGACGCGCGGAAGTTTCTCGAAGAATCGGACGAGCGCTACGATGCAATCGTGAACGACTGCTTCAGTGGCATGAGCCTCGTCGAGAGCCTTGTGACGCGAGAGGCCGTGCAGCTCTATCACGAGCATCTACGAGAGAATGGCGTCTATCTGGCCAACGTGATTGGCGCGATAGAGGGACCGCGCTCGCGCATGATGCGTCGCATCATGCGTACGCTTGCGAGCGAGTTCGCACACGTCTACGTGTTGCCCGGACAACCTGACATCCTTTCGAATTGCGACAACAACGTCGTGATAGCGACAGATGGGCCATGGCGTTTCGCGGGTGCGATCGAGCTTGCGACCTGGGAGCTTTCGGATGCCGAGCTGCTGCTCGACGCGAATACGGCTGACGAGGACTGGACCGTGCTAAGGGCGTAACTACAGGCGCGCAGCCACCGCTTCGATGAAGCCCTCGGTGCTGAGCACGGTGGGGCTGGGCAGGGTCGTGATGCGCGCAAGATCGCCGGTCATCTGGCCGTCCTCGATGCATGAGAGCGTTGCCTGCTCGAGCCTGTCTGCGAAGGCCATGAGCTCGGGTATGCCATCGAGCTCGCCGCGCTTGCGCAACGCGCCGCTCCACGCGAAGATCGTCGCGACGGAGTTGGTCGAGGTTTCCTGTCCCTCGAGATGCTTGTAGTAATGGCGCTGCACCGTGCCGTGGGCAGCCTCGTATTCGTAGTAGCCGTGCGGGGAGACGAGCACGCTCGTCATCATCGCGAGGCTGCCGAAGGCACTCGAAACCATGTCGCTCATGACGTCGCCATCGTAGTTCTTGCAAGCCCAGATAAAGCCGCCTTCGGACTTCATCACGCGTGCGACCGCGTCATCAATAAGCGTGTAGAAGTATTCGATGCCGGCCTGCTCGAAGCGTGTGCGGTATTCGGTTTCGAAGACCTCGGCAAAGATGTCCTTGAAACGGTGGTCGTAAATCTTCGAGATCGTGTCTTTCGTCGAGAACCACAGGTCCTGACCGATTTCGAGCGCGTACTCGAAGCAGCTTTTCGCGAAGCTTTCGATGGAGG
>CABURF010000195.1 GCA_902493755.1 uncultured Coriobacteriia bacterium | reverse complement strand
CGAGCCCATGCGCCTGCCCAACGGCAAGATCGCCGAGCATGACGACATCGCCCCGGTGTTCTGCGATAAGCTCGTGGACCAGGAGCTCGACGACGAGACCGCGTACTTCGACATCCCCGAAGGCGTGCAGGAGATGTACAAGGTATACCGCCCCTCCCCGCTGTGCCGTGCGTACAACCTCGAGCGCTACCTCAACACGCCGGCGAAGATCTACTACAAGTTCGAAGGCAACAACACCTCCGGCTCGCACAAGCTCAACTCGGCGCTTGCCCAGGCCTACTACGCCCAGGAACAGGGTCTCGACAAGATCACGACCGAGACGGGCGCCGGACAATGGGGCACCGCGCTTTCCGAGGCGGCCGACCATTACGGCGTGGACCTGGACGTCTTCATGGTGAAGTGTTCCTATGAGCAAAAGCCCTTCCGCCGCTCCATCATGCAGACCTTCAACGCGACCGTCACACCGTCACCTTCCGACACGACCGAAATCGGCAAGAAGATGCTCGCTGAGCATCCCGACTCCACCGGCTCGCTTGGCACGGCGATTTCCGAGGCCGTCGAGCGTGCCCTCAACGTCCCCGAGAACAAGGGTCGCTACCAGCTCGGCAGCGTGCTCAACCAGGTCGTGCTGCACCAGTCCATCATCGGCCTGGAGAGCTACGAGGCCATGAAGGAGCTCGGCGAATACCCCGACATCGTCATCGGCTGCGCAGGCGGCGGCTCCAACCTCGGCGGCCTCATCGCACCGTTCATGCGCGACAAGCTGCGCGGTGACAAGCCGGATACGCGCTTCATCGCCGTCGAGCCCGCAAGCTGCCCGTCGCTTACGCGCGGCAAGTACGCCTACGACTTCGCCGACACGGGCCAGACCTGCCCGCTCGTCAAGATGTACACGCTGGGTAGCGGCTTTCTGCCCTCCCCCGACCACGCCGGCGGCCTGCGCTACCACGGCATGAGCCCCATCGTCTCCAAGCTCAAGCACGACGGCTACATGGAGGCTGTGGCCGTGAAGCAGACCGACGTCTTCAAGGCGGCCGAGGACTTTGCGCGCCTCGAGACCATTCTGCCGGCACCGGAGAGCGCTCATGCGATCTTCCAGGCCATGGAGGAGGCGCGCAAGTGCGCCGAAACCGGCGAGGAGAAGACGATCCTCTTCGGCCTCACGGGTACGGGCTACTTTGACATGTACGCCTACGAGGCTTACAACAAGGGCGAGATGACCGACCACATCCCTACCGACGAGGAACTCGAGGTCGGCTTCGCGACCATCCCCCACATCGAAGGCATCCAGTAGCGGCTGACGGCATAGGCACTACGATACTTGGGGCGGCTTGGGCAGACCAGGCCGCCCATTTTTTATTGTCATTTCCGATAAAGTTTTATAGTCGTTTATAAGTTCGTGCCCTAATCAAATTGGCGATATGCACAGAAAGAAGCAGCGTGCTCTACATGCGGGTGCGCAGACGGTGCAGCCACTTAGTAAAACCCTGAGCCTCATGCGCCCAGACTTTTCTAAGATTAACTTTCTCAATATGGCCAAGCGGTTGTTTTAGAGTCATGGCCTCGTTCCCGTCCCAAACATGCCTGCCCATTATAGATGGTGCACGAGACAGTCTTCTCACGACGCAGCAAACGGGACGCGAGGGAAAGATTCAATCTTTGATTAAGGTTTCGTTGATAAGCTCATTTCACGAACGGTGGATGGAGGACAGAAACGAGGTTTATCGATGACTGAGAAGCGCAGGCGCTTGGCGCTAGACGGTCTCCTGACGGCGCTGCTGATATTTGAGATGTTCTATCAGCTGACAGGTAATACATTGCATGAAGTGGCGGGTATCGTGTTCTTCGTCGCTATCGTCACGCACCTGATTCTTTCGCGAAAGTGGATTGCCGCGACATCTCGTGCCGTGGGCACACGCAAACGAATAAAGGGCGCAACCATAGCACGAATGGCGGTCGATTGCGCGCTTGCGCTCGTCACCGTGACGCTGCTGGCCAGCTCCATACTCATCAGTAACCTGCTAATGGGGCTGAACGTCAATCTTGCCGGAGACGCTTACAACATGTGGGCAATGGTTCATATCGCCTGTTCGTATGCACTGTGCGGCCTGGCGGTCGTTCATCTGGCGCTGCACTGGACCACCATGGCCGCCGCCTTCAGGATTCCCTATGACCCCGGAAGGCGCACGGCTATCAACACGGGAGTGGCGGCAGTCGCCATGTTGGGAATAGGGGGGCTTGAGATGACCGGCGCGAACGCACTTGCCAAGTTGACGTCGACCACAGAAGGCATCGCTCAAGGCAGCAACGACGATGGCGAGGCGACCACCGATGCGACCGCCGGGAAGCAACCCGAATGGAGCCAGAGCAATCGCACCGGCAAGGAAGGCAGAACCGATACTGCCCCTTCCGCATCGAAAGATGGGCTTGACGGCTTGGGTTCTGCAGGTGGAAGCAGCGAAGGCTCCTCCGGAAGCGCTAACGGCAGCGACACGACCGCCTCCGGCACATGCACGCTCTGCAACAAGTGTTGCTCCTTGAGCAGCCCCCGTTGCAATCGCCCCTACCAATCCGGATTGATCTAATCCGCGAACAGTTTCGGCAGGAAACGCAATCTGCTTCCTTGCTCCAAATCGGGACTAACGACCTGTCCATCTGTCCCACGGCACACATTATCTAAGCGTCTTTTTTGCAAATCGTTTATGTGTCGAAACCCATCCGTTACCAGGGGATACTCCACTCAATTGGAGTTGTAGACACCCCTTGAAGGAAAGGTGGGGATACTCTGGTTCGAACTCCATGAAGGGCGATGCCGAACGCGAGGCTCATATACTTCCGTTTGGATGTACGCAAACGGCATGAGACCGGTCTGGAGATACATGGGCAAGAACCTCGACGCACGCGATATGACGAACACGAAAGCGAAAGCCGCAACGGCTAGGCGGCAATCCCTTGCCGTCAGGGCGCGTGGCTTTGTCTCGTCACGTCTGCGGTTGCAGGGCACGGCCATCGCCCACGAGAACACGCTCGTCATGTCACCGGTCAAACTGCCCGGTGCCGACCATGCGCGCAAGCTCGACGAGAAGGCATCGTCGTTGTGGCGCAAGACCAAGTGTTTCTTCTCGCAGCTCGCGCTCACGAAGGAAGACGAGACTGCCTATTTCGAGCCGAGAACATGGGCCTTCTGGCGCGGCATCATCATGTACTTCTTCCTCTTTAGCGTCGTGGGGCA
>CABURF010000194.1 GCA_902493755.1 uncultured Coriobacteriia bacterium | reverse complement strand
GCAGCGTGTCGTCATCTTTGGGGGAAAGGGCGAGCTTGCATGCGGATGCGTCGCCGTCGGCAAGCAGGGAGCGGCCCGTCAGCGTTGCGGAGGTGAGCTCGGGCACGGCGCCGTCATGAGTGCCGAGGTATTCGCCAAGGGCTGCTAGCAAGAGCGTGAGCGTGGTGAGGCGCTGCTGACCATCGATGATGGCGAAGCGGTGGTGTCCCTGTTCGTCATCGTCTTCGGGAGTGTAGAGGACGGTGCCCACGAAGTGGCGCCCGTCGACCTTGGCAGCACGCAGGATGTCTCTCCACAGCTCCTCGCATTGTCGCTGCGTCCATGAGTAGGCGCGCTGGTAGATGGGAATCACGAAGCGGATGTTCTTCTCGCCGAGCAGATCGAGAAGTGATTGCTGGCCGATGCGCATGAGGATCACTCCCTCGTCATGAGCAGATTATCGTGCATGTACATTGTCGTTCTTGCAGGGTGAGGTTTGAAGTACAATATCATACATACTGTTCAATAGATAAGAAAGCCCGACGCATGCCAAACCAGAGCGACCCGCGTTACGTCCAGTCCGAACATGCCATCTGCGATGCCCTGGCGCGATTGCTCGAGCACAAGGCGCTGTCATCCATAACGATGAGCGAGCTCGCGCGCGAGGCGGGAGTGAGTCGCGGCACGTTATACGCGCACTTCAACAACGTGTGCGAGGCGTATGAGCGGGCGGTCGTGCTGTTCTACAAGCGCACGCAGACCCTCGACGAGCACTTCTCGTGCGCTACATGTCGCGAGAGCAGGACGACGCGCGCCTATTGCGAATGCCTGCGTGACGCGGGTTCGTATGCGAGCGTCGTGGCCGACGAACGCTTCCTTCCCACCACCATGCACGTCTATGACCCGAAGGGGCTCCACATGCTCAAGGAGAAGCTACAGGCGGCAGGCATGCCCGAGCAGCTCGCGCACGCCATCTGTCTCTTTCAGATGAGCGGGTGCTATTCCGTCGCGACGTCGACTGCTGCGAGTGACGAGGAGTGGCGGCAATGCCAGGAGGCGCTCGACCGCTTCATCCAGGGCGGGCTCTCCGCACTCGGTGTTGAGCTGTAGACGTCTCAGGCACGCTGTCTCAAATCCTACCCAAACAGGTTTATATGCCGATGTTTTGAGACGGCGTGCCTGAGACGTTGTCTCATTTTGAGAAGTCGGCTCCGCCCACGACTTCTTCGACGACGTCAATATAGGCACACAGGGTCTCGTTCATCTTTGAACGCCGCCATGCGACGGCAACGGGGAACTCGAGACTGCAGTGTTGCAGCGGGATAAAGACCAGACCCTCACCGTAGTAATCCCTCAGGTGGCCTATGGATATGCCAATGTAGCCCTGCGTCTGCACCATGAGCGGCAACGAGTTGATGTCGTATAGCATGCCGCGCAGCTCGATGCTATCAAGCACCGGGCTCAGATAACTGCGCATTCCGTCGGCATTGGCCTGCCAAAACTGATGCGATGGAATGACGATCGTCTCGCCCCGGAAGTCTTCGGGCTCGACGCTTTCGAAAGAAGCGAGTCTATGGGAGTCGGGTACGACGGCAAAGAATTCATCGGTATAGAGAGGGCGCATATCGATTGAGCCGTCGTAGGAATTGCCAGGTGGGCGCGAAATGGCAACGTCCACCTTTCCGTTAAGCAGGGCTTCGTTGACCTCGTTGAATTCGAGGGCGAAGTATCGGACCTCGACATGGGGATGGGTCTCCGAGAACAGCTTTTGAATGCGGGGGATGAAGGGGCCTCCCACACCCAGCAGGTAACCCACGGAAACGCTCTCCTCGATACCGTTTTTTCTGTTCTCGAGGTTTTCGAGAGCCTCCCAGTAGGCATCTATGATCCGGCGTGCATCCTTTGCGAAGCTATCACCTGCCGTCGTTAGGCGCACGCGGCCCTTCACACGATCAAAGAGCCGAATCCCAAGTTCGTGCTCGAGGCCGGAGATATGACGAGAGAGCACGGGCTGCGTAACGAAAAAGTGATCTGCGGTCTGCGTGAAGTTCAACGAATCCGAAAGGTGCACGAACTCCTCAAGATGCTCGATGCGCATCGTGTCTCCTCTCTTGGCACGGTTCGTCCTGGAGGGCTTCGTGTAATGAAAATATCCCGAACGGGAGTCATGCGCAATATGCATGGCCCATGTTAGCTTTGCATTTCCACATCCAGTGCGCCGTTCCTATCCTCGAATCAGAAAGCAGCCCGTACGTGCGATCCCAGACACATCGCACGTCGGGCGGCTGTCGCGAAGCGAGATTGAGACGAGGAGGACGAATATGGAGATGGAGAGCAGCGAGACGTGCTCGGCTCCCGTAACCGCTGACGACCCGACGGGGCGCAAGTGGACGTGGGAAGAGGACGGCTTCACCGTTGTCCGTGCCAATGCGCGTACGGCACCCGGATGTCACGACAACTGTGGTGTCCTCATGTACGTCAAGGATGGGAAGATCGATCACGTCGAGGGCGATCCCGAAGACCCCTACAACCAGGGGCGTCTGTGCTTGCGTTGCCTGACCCTCCCGGACATGATGTATCACGAGGACAGACAGCTGTATCCCATGAAGCGCGCCAAGGAGGAGCGCGGCAATCCGGATGCGTGGGAGCGCATCACGTGGGACGAGGCGTTTGACCTCATCGAGACCAGGATCAAGGCCCTTCAGGCAGAGTTTGGCAATGAATGCGTTGATGTTGCCGCCGGCACGGGTCGCGACGTCATCATCTACGAGCAGCTGTTGCAGCGCGTCTTTGGCACGCCCAACCAGGCCATGGGCTTCTTCCCGGGCCAGGCGTGCTATATTCCGCGATCTTTCAGCACGAACCTGAAGAGCGGCGCTCTCTACGAGGGCGATTACTCCCAGTTCTTCCCCGACCGCTACGACAACCCCAAGTGGAAGCGGCCGGATTACGTGCTCATCTGGGGCAACAATCCCGTCGTCGCCAACTCCGACGGCACGCTCGGACATTGGATTGTCGAGTGCATGAAGCGCGGTACCAAGCTCATCACCATCGACCCCAAGCTCACCTGGGTCGCCGCCCATTCGGAATACTGGCTGCAAGTTCGCCCCGGCACCGACGCCGCACTGGCTCTCGCATTTGGTCATGTCATCATCGAAGAGGATCTCTACGACCACGAGTTTGTCGACAATTGGACCTACGGCTTTGACGAGTACAAGGAGGCGGTCAAGGACTGGACGCCCGAAAGGGCCGCTGAAATC
>CABURF010000193.1 GCA_902493755.1 uncultured Coriobacteriia bacterium | reverse complement strand
TCTCCCAGTTCATGATAAGTACCACGATGGAGCCAACGATGTAAAGCACGGCCATGATGGGCACCATCTTCTCTGTGATGGATGCCAGACGATGGATGTTGCCGATGAAGACGAAGCCAGCGAGCACGGCGATGATGATACCGATCATCCAGGGTTCGATGGAGAACGCCGTGTTCATGGTCGCAGCAATGGAGTTCGACTGCACCATGGGGCCGATGAAGCCCAGAGCGATGATGACGGCCACGCCGGCGAGGGCCTTGCCGCCCTTGCCCTTGAATGCGGTGGTGATGTAGTAGGCGGGACCACCGTGCACCGATCCGTCGGCATCCACGACGCGGGTCTTTTGCGCCATGACAGCCTCAGCGTAATTGGTCGCCATGCCCAAAAGAGCGATGATCCACATCCAGAAGATGGCACCGGGACCACCTACCAGGATGGCACCGCAGGCCCCGACGATGTTGCCTGTACCTACTTGTGCGGCGATAGCCGTGGCCAGGGCCTGGAATGATGTCATACCGCCGCCCTGCTTGCCGCCGGAGAGCGAGAAGTCGCCGAAGATACGACGCCAACCCTCGCCAAAGCAGCGGAACTGGACGAACTTGGTGCGGATGGTGAACCACAAGCCCATTGCGATGAGCAGGGTGAGCAGAACGTAATTAGACAGATACGAGTTGATCGTCGTGACGATCCCCAATAGTGCTTCTTCCACGAGCGCTTCCCTTCCTTGACAACGGCTACCCATTATCAGAGAAGCAGGGGAAAAGTGGTTCAATTTCGAATTATTTAACGTGACCGTGACAAATGGACTGGCGATTTGGCACGCTGCTGCGATGGAGTGCGTACGATGGCATTGCCAAATGTGACAATATTCTCACATTCCCATACACGTATTGTCTTTGGCATGGCGACACCATAGACTTGCATAGCAATTGGATCACAAGGAGGGATACGCCATGACCGAAAGCGATGAGGCAGCAAGTATGACCGTTACGCCGCGGGTTTTGCGCACGCCCGAGCTCACGGGCAACCTGCGCGCTCATAGCGTACGTCTTCCCGAGGCCGCGCAGGAGGCAAGCGGCATACGCGTGCTCGGACGCACCATCCGATCGATCGTCTACACGACCGACATCGCGATCATTCGCAACTGCGATGCCGACGCGGTCTTCGCCGTGTATCCCTTCACACCACAGCAGATCATCTCCAAGGCCATCATGGAAGCCTCCGCGATTCCCGTGTTCGCGGGTGTCGGGGGAGGAACGACGGCCGGTCCACGTTCGGCTGCACTTGCACAAGATGCCGAGGCAGATGGTGCATACGGCGTCGTGCTCAACGCGCCGGCAAGCTACACCACACTCGAAATGGTGAGTCGCGTCATCGATATTCCGGTGATTGTGACGGTCGTCGATGCCGATAGGGACGTGGTCGCCAACCGCATCGCTGCCGGTGCCTCCATTCTCAACGTCGCTGCCGGCGCTGCAACGGCCCAGGTGGTCGCTGATATCAGGGAGGAGTTTCCCGACGTGCCCCTCATCGCCACGGGTGGGTCGAGCGAGGAGAGCATTCGCGCAACGGTCGAGGCGGGCGCGAACGCGGTCATCTGCACGCCCCCGACGAACAAGGAGCTATTCTCGGGAATGATGAAGCGTTATCGGGAGTCCTCGGATATTCATGCAACCACGCCATCGAACGCTCGCGGCTTGTCGGATGCGAGCCTGCGTGAGATTGAGGCGCGTCTGCGTGAAATTCGCGACGCCGGCTTCCTCGACCGCTAGCCGACGCAGGTCAGATGGTATCGTCGTGGCGAAAGTTGCCGTTTGGGGCGCATTCGACGTGCCACAAACGAACGTCTCGGTCAGCTCATCTCATGCGATGTGCCCCAGCCGCGCATATCCGGCACATCTCAGGCCGTCTGTGCCTTTTGCCTCGGTTGCATGGCTCGCGCACTGCGTAGCTAGCATGCCCCAAGCCATATATATGCTGCGTTGGGGCAAAACGGGTATCACGGTTTTCGAGGTGCAGACGTCTATGTGCTGCTTGCCCTGCGTACGCCAAGCTTGCCGGCTAGATGCCGGATGGCGGAAATAGGGTGCTTCTTCAGCATGCGTGGCCCCGCATAGCGCATCACCTGGCGGATCTGCTCGCGCATGGCGGGGGCATAGCAGTGGTTGGAGCGCAGCTCACCTTCTCGCCCATGCGACGGCACCGTTGCGTCCTCAGGCATGCGTAGTCATCGAGGGCCTTGCATGCAGAACACAGGGGTTCGCCGCACGTCGCCTGCTCGGTGCGCTTTTCCTTCGGGTGGTTGCCCGCACAGTAGATGGCCACCATCTGCGATACGGTTCTCGTCTCGCGCTCCCGCTTGCGGCGGATGGCGGCGCTATCATTCTGCGTTCGGATCATGGTGTGTTCAGCGGTGTCTTTCATAACGTGATCGAATTATCTCACGATTGCCGTCCTTTCGTCTGTACGACATAGACCTTGTCGGCGATATGTGCCGCCGAGGGACGATGGCTTACGAGCACGATGGTCTTGCCATCCCGGTTTTCCGAAAGACTGCGGAGCATGACCGCCTCGTTCAGGCCATCGAGGTTACTCGTGGGTTCGTCGAGCAGGATGAAGGGCGCGCCGTGGAGCAGCACCCGCGCTAGTCCAAGCCGCTGGCGCTTGCCGCCGGAAAGGCCGCCTCCAGCATCGCCGATGGGCGTATCGAGGCCCTTGGGCAGGTGCTTGACGAAGTCTGCTAGGGAAACCTTCTCCAGGGCATTGTAGAGCTCGTCATCCGGAGCCTGTGGGCAAGCGCATGGTGGCCTGCCTGAAGCTCTCGGCCTCCTGATTCATGGCCTCGTGGCGTCGTTGATCGGCCCGGAGAATCTTGAGGGTACCCAGACCCTGGATGCTTTCCAGGAAGAATGATCCAAGATCGGTATAGGATCCCCAATAGTTGCCCATGACGCGTTTGGCGATTCTCTGCACCGCGACGATGGACAGGGGGATGAGGGGAACGCATATCAGCAGAACGATTGCCGTGGGCAACGATAGTGGGGCGAGGCACGCAAAGAGCGTGAGCGGAGCCACCACCGTGTAGAGCAGCTGAGGCAGGTAGGAGCCAAAATAGCTCTCCAGATGCTCCACGCCCTCGACACTTATCTGCAAGGCTTCACCTGGGGTGATTTTCTCGCGATAGGATGGCCCCAGGTTTACGAGCTGGGCGTATATCATCTGCCTTCTGGTGCTCTTGGCC
>CABURF010000192.1 GCA_902493755.1 uncultured Coriobacteriia bacterium | reverse complement strand
TGCTTGGCGAGGGGCGCAAGGAAGATGCCGAGCGCGCGCTCGGCAATTCCGTGACGGTTATGATTATCGTCTCCATCGTTGCGGCCATCTATGCGACGTTCTGGATTGACCCGCTTCTCATCCTCGTAGGCGCAACTGACGTGACGCTGCCATATGCGCGCACCTTCATTCAGATTATCATCTACGGCATGATGATCTGCAACATAAGCTTTGGCGTCAACAACTTCATCCGCACGGCGGGTGCTCCCAATCTGGCATTGTGGACGACGGTCGTGGGCACGGTTGTCTGCGTTGTTCTCAACTATGTCTTTGTCCTCATGCTCGGTTGGGGCGTTGCCGGATCGGCGAGTGCGACGATTATCGGTCAAGCCGTCACGGCGGTCATAGTGCTGTGGTATTTTGTCTCACCGCGTTCATCAGCGCCTTTCAAGCTTCATTTGCGTAATCTCGCAATTGACCCTGTGATTTGCAAGCGCCTTATCGAGCTGGGCCTGGCACCCTTTGGCCTACAGGCGGCGATGGCCGTAACGCAGGTCATCAGCAACATGCTCCTCGCCTCGCTGGGCGCGGCTGACCCAATTGGCATCGATGGCGCACTCGCGAGCATTGGCGTCGTCTCGAAAATTACGGGTGTCGTCTTCTTCCCGGCCCTTGGCATCGCGATTGCCGCGCAGCCCATACTCGGCTTCAACACGGGCGCGCGCAAGTACCGACGTGTGCTCAGGACGCTCTATGTCGCCTTGGGGGCGGCAACCACGATTCTGACGGTGTTTTTCGTGCTCATCCACGTGTTTCCCGAGCAGGTCATTTCCGTGTTTGGCATCGATCGGTCGCTTATGAGCTTTGCGGTGTGGGCACTCATCGTGCAGACGGCGCTCATTCCGCTTATTTCCGTTCAGGTTATCGGCTCGAACTATTTCCAGGCTACTGGTCAGCCGCTCAAGTCGGCGTTTCTTTCGCTTACGCGTCAACTCATCTTCTTGCTCCCGGCGTTTCTCATTACCCCGAAACTCATTCCAAACCTCTTCCCGGGGATGACGCCGCTCATGGGCTACTGCTTTGCATTCCCGGTCGCTGATGGCCTTTCGGTCCTGCTTTCGGCTTTTCTCATCATCGTCGAGGTTCGCAAGCAACATCGGCGTATTGCAGATGCCGAAGCCAAGGGTGCAATCACGAAATAACGGGCAGTTATGTAGCGACGGGAGACGGGTGGGACAAGGGGACAGGTCATTTGTCCCCCTGAGCTTCGTGGGACAAATGACCTGTCCCCTTGTCCCACCGACGACCATTGTCTGGTCACAGCAAAAGAAAAGGGAGTTCCGGCAAATGCCGGAACTCCCTTTCGCGCAAGGTGGCAAGTGAGAGATTACTCTCCGTTGTACATCTCCTTGAGCTTGAGCAGATGAGCATGACGCGCCATGGCGTTTTGCTCGTTCTTCTCGAAGAGCTCGGTTGCGCGCTCGGGGAACTCGCGCGTCAGACGACTGTAGCGGGCCTCGTTCATGAGGAACTCCTGGTATCCACCAGCCGGCTCCTTGGAGTCGAGGGTGAACCTCTTGCCGGGCTCGGCAGCCGGGTTATAGCGGAAGAGGTTCCAGTAACCGCAGTCGACGGCCTTCTTCATCTCGGTATCGCAGCAGGCCATACCGCCCTTGATGGAGTGCATCTCGCAGGGGCTGTAACCGATAATAAGGGAGGGACCATCGTAAGCCTCGGCCTCGTTGATGGCCTTGAGCGTCTGGGCCGGGTTAGCGCCGATGGCAACTTGAGCGACATACACATAGCCATAGGTCATGGCAATCTCGGACAAGCTCTTCTTCTTGATGTCCTTGCCCGCGGCTGCGAACTGAGCAACTTGGCCGAGACGGGACGCCTTGGAGGACTGGCCACCCGTGTTCGAGTAGACCTCGGTATCGAAAACAAAGATGTTTACGTTCTCCTTGCTGGCGATGACATGGTCGAGACCGCCGTAACCGATGTCATACGCCCAACCATCGCCACCGAGGATCCAGAAGCTCTTCTTGGTGAAGAAGCTCTTGTCCTCGAGCAGCGACTTGGCAAGATTGGAACCGTCAGCTTCGAGCGCGGCGATGAGGGCCGCGGCCGTTTCCTTGCTGGCCTGTGCATCGTTGCGTGCTTCGAGCCAATTCTTCGCGGCAAGCTTGACGGCATCATCCGCATTGTTCGAGTCGATGAGAGCCTGCGCCTTGATGGCAGCGCGATCTTGCTCGGCCATGTAGCCGAGATACATACCCAGGCCGTGCTCCGCGTTGTCCTCGAACAGCGAGTTGTTCCATGCGGGGCCGTGTCCATCGCGGTTGACTGTATAGGGTGCGATGCCGCCGGGATTGCCCCAGATCGAGGAACAGCCGGTCGCGTTCGAGATGTAGAGGCGATCACCAAAGAGCTGAGTGAGCAAGCGCGCGTACTGCGTCTCTGCGCAACCAGCGCAGGCGCCGGAGAACTCGAGTAGCGGTTGCTTGAACTGGCTGGCCTTGACGTTGGTCGTACCGGCAAGCTCGGGCTTTTCGGTAATGTTTGCGACGCAGTAATCGAAGATTTCCTGTTGCGGAAGCTCGTCCTTGATAGGCATCATGGTGAGCGCATCGCGTGGGCAGGCGCTCACGCAGACGCTACAACCCATACAATCGAGCGGACTGATGGCCAACGTGTATTTGAGGCCGGCTTCCTTGGCCTCCTTGCCGTTAGCGTCGAGCAGTCGAATGTTGGCAGGCGCTGCAGCCGCTTCGGCGGCATCGAGCGCAAAGGGTCTGATGGTGGCGTGCGGGCAAACATAGGAGCAGTTATTGCACTGGATGCAGATTTCGGGATCCCAGCGCGGAACCGTGACGGCAACCCCGCGCTTCTCGTAGGCCGAAACGCCCAGCTCGAATTGGCCATCTGCATGGTCGACGAAAGCCGAGACCGGAATGTCGTAGCCGTTCATCGTGTTGATGGGCTGCATAATCTCTTTGACCTGCTTGACGAGGGCTGCGGGGCCCTCGATCTGCTCTTCGACGGGGTTGCTTGCCGCACTCTTCCAGCTGTCGGGAATGTCGACCATCGTGAAAGCCGTGGCGCCGGCATCAATCGCCTTATGGTTCATGTCAACGACGTTTTGGCCCTTCTTGAGGTAGGACTTGGTTGCGGCATCCTTCATGTATTCGATGGCTTCGGCCTGCGGAAGCACATTGGCGAGCGCGAAGAAGGCAGACTGCAAGGTGGTGTTGGTGCGCTTGCCC
>CABURF010000191.1 GCA_902493755.1 uncultured Coriobacteriia bacterium | reverse complement strand
CCTGCAAAGCTGCCAGAACGCGACGGCGCTTGCGGCGGCGACGTTGAGCGAGTCGACGCCATGTGCCATCGGAATGCGCACCGTGTAGTCGCAACGCGCGATCGTCGCGGGAGCCAGCCCGTCACCTTCAGTCCCGAATATCATCGCGAGCTTCTCCTCGGCGTTAAGCGTCGCATCGTCGAGAGGCACTGACTCGTCGCTTAATGCGAAGGCAGCCGTCTTGAATCCAAGTTTACGCAAGCGTTCCATGCCCGCTTGCGGCCAATCGCTTGCCGCATCCCCGATGCGCGTCCACGGAATCTGGAAGACCGTGCCCATCGAGACACGCACGGCACGGCGGTACAGCGGATCGCAGCAGGTCGGTGTCACGAGAACCGCATCGACCTCGAGCGCGGCAGCCGAGCGAAAGATAGCGCCGACGTTCGTATGATCGACGATGCCCTCAAGCACGGCCACACGCCTGGCATGCGCAAGCAACTCTTCGACCTCGGGTAACTGGGGACGTCGCATGGCGCAGAGCACACCGCGCGTCAGCTCGAAGCCCGTAAGCGCTTCAAGCACCTTGGCGGGACCAGTGTAGACGGGAACATCGCCACAAGCCGCGATGAGATCGGCGCAGTCATCAAGATGCGAGCGATCCATGAGCAGCGAGAGCGGTTGCATGCCAGCATCGAGCGCACGTGCTATGACCTTGGGCGACTCGGCAATGAAGATGCCCTTTTCCGGCTCAAGCCTGTTACGTAGCTGAGCCTCGGTAAGACGTGCGTACACGTCCAGCTCACCCTGGTCCAATGATGTGATTTCGACAAGTTTCATAGCATCACCAATGAAGACGGGCCACCAGGAAACCCCCGATGACCCGTCGTCTTTGCCTGTTGAAAAGCTACTATTCGTCCTCGACAAGCTCGAATTCCGAGGCAGGTGCACCGCAAAGCGGGCAGGCCTCGGGTGGTTGATCGCCCTCGTAGACGTATCCGCAAATCTTGCAACGCCACTTCTTCATAGTCGCTTCCCCTGACGAATCTAGCAAATGCTAGTAGTTCTCGGCGCGAAGCTCGAAGAAGGCCTTGGGGTGCGAGCACACCGGGCAAATCTCGGGAGCGTTCTTGCCGATGACGATATGGCCGCAGTTGCGGCAGATCCAGATGGCATCGCCATCGCGGCTGAAGACCAGGCCGTCCTCGATGTTCTCGATGAGCTTACGATAGCGCTCCTCGTGCTGCTTCTCGATGGCACCGACCATCTCGAAACGCAGGGCGATCTCCTCGAAGCCCTCCTCGCGCGCGGTCTTGGCGAAGCCGGCGTACATGTCGGTCCACTCGTAGTTCTCGCCCGCGGCAGCGTCCTCGAGATTAGGAAGCGTCTCCGGCATCTCGCCGCCATGAAGGTACTTGAACCAAATCTTGGCATGCTCCTTCTCGTTATGCGAGGTCTCGAGGAAGAGAGCGGCGATTTGCTCGTATCCGTCCTTCTGCGCCTGGCTGGCGTAGTACTCGTACTTGGTATGAGCCTGGGACTCACCCGCAAAAGCAGTCTGCAGGTTGATTTCAGTCTGGCTGCCCTTCAAATCCATGGTAATCCTCTTTCCTTTTGGATTGGCCGTGCAATGTGCTGCTAAGTATACGCATTTCCCATCTGAAAGGTGGAGTGATTGTTTTATTTCTTACGGAATATCATATTCTGTTAAAACAGGACACGACCGGTGTCATGCGCTTCTAACCCAGCGTGATGAAATCGTAGGGCGTAGTCTGGTAGACGTAATAATTGAGCCAATTGCTGTAGAGCAGATTGGCGTGCGCACGCCAACGCTTGACGGGTAGCTCGGTCACATCATCGTGCGGATAATAGTTCGCAGGTAGAGCCGGATTCTTGCCGGCGTCAAGATCGCGTCGATATTCCTCCCCCAGCGTACGACCATCGTACTCGGGATGTCCCATGATGAAGACCTGCGCGCCGTTATCGGTCATGAGCGCGTAGGGGCCAACCTCGCGCGAAGTCGCGATAACACGCAGATCGGGCACTGCCTCGATATCCTCGAGTCGGTTTTCGGTATTGCGGGAATGCGGCGCCCAGAACGTATCGTCAGCACCACGCAGGAGCATCGATGACCTGCGATTGACCGTATGCTCGAAGACGCCATGCACGCGGCGCTCGAGCCGGTACTTGGGAATACCGTAATGGTAGTAGAGAGCAGCTTGCGCACCCCAGCAGATGTGAAACGTGCTCGTGACGTGTTCCTTGCTCCATTCCATGATTTCGCAAAGCTCGTCCCAGTAGTCGACCTCCTCGAAATCGAGGTCCTCAACGGGAGCCCCCGTGATAATCATGCCATCGAACTTGCGCCCGCGTATCTCATCGAAGGTCTTGTAAAAGGTAAGCATGTGATCTGGTGCCGTATTGACCGCCGCATGACTCTTCATGTGCATGAGCTCAAGCTCCACCTGCAGAGGCGAGTTGGAGAGCGCGCGCGCAATCTGCGTCTCGGTCTTTACCTTATCGGGCATGAGGTTAAGCAGAAGGACATGAAGCGAGCGTATGTCCTGCGTCATGGCGCGGGTCTCGGTCATGACGAAGATGTTCTCGCCTTCCAAAATCTCGGTTGCGGGAAGTGCGTTGGGAATCTTGATAGGCATGAGACTCTTTTTCAGACGTTATTGGATGAGAGGTGCGCGTTCCTTGGAGACCTCATCGCCAATCTCCTTGCCGAGCTCCTCGGCAGTCTTCTTCGCCTTGCGCGAGAGCTTGCGCGGAACGACGACCGTCACGTGCACGAGCAGGTCACCGCGCTTGTTGTTGCAACGGAACATTGGGAGGCCATAGCCCTTGATACGCAGGGTCTGCCCTGGCTGACAGCCCTCCGGAATGTGCACGGGAACTTCCTCGTCTTCGAGAATGCCGCAGACGGTGATATCTGCACCGACCATGGCCTGGACGACGGTGATGTTTGCGCGCGTGTGAAGATTATCGCCATCGCGCTCGAAGTATTCATGCGGGTCAATGCGAACCGTCGCGATCAAATCACCGGCCGGTGCACCTTGCATGCCAGCCTCGCCACGGTCCTTGACGCGAATCTGCTGACCGTCGTGAATGCCGAGGGGAATCTCGATCGTGAGATGCTCGCGATCGGGGACACGCCCCTGGCCTTGACATTCGGGGCAAGGCTTGTCGATGGTGCGACCCGTACCGCCGCAATCCGGGCAAGTGACAGCCGTCTGCATGTCGCCCAGGAACGTATGCTGCAC
>CABURF010000190.1 GCA_902493755.1 uncultured Coriobacteriia bacterium | reverse complement strand
ATCTCCGCCGTCAGGACTGCTGAACGACTGAGATTTCTCGACTTCGTTCGCTTCGCTCTCTTCGCTCGAAATGACAGAAGGGGGCTCTTCGCTTTCTTCTCCATCGCCCTCAAGCTCTGCGCGCATCTCGCCGAAGAGCGCCTCGGCATACTCGCGCGCATCGAAGGGCTGCAGGTCCTCGATACCCTCGCCCACGCCCACGCGCAGGATGGGCAGTCCCAACTCGTGACTCACCGCTACGGCGATACCACCCTTGGCCGTACCATCGAGCTTGGTCATGATGACGCCATCCAGATCGAGCGCCTTGTCGAATTCGCGCGCCTGCTGCAGACCGTTCTGACCTGTCGTGGCATCGATGACGAGAACGGTCTTCACATCCACGTCAGCACGTTTGCGCGTGACGTTGACGACCTTCTGCAGCTCACGCATGAGCTCATCGGATGTATGCAGGCGCCCAGATGTATCGATGAGCACGAGGTCGCTCCCCAGTTGTTCGGCACGCTCCACGACGTCATAGCAGACACTTGCAGGGTCAGAACCACGCTCGCGCTTCACGACCTCGACGCCACTTCGCTCGCCCCAGATGTCGAGCTGCTCGATAGCAGCGGCGCGGAAGGTGTCGCCCGAGCCTATAAGCACCTTGCGGCCACCGAGCGAAGCCTGATTGGCGAGCTTGCCAACCGTCGTGGTCTTGCCCGCGCCGTTGATACCCACGAAGAGCACGCAGACGGGGTTCATGCGGAGCGGATCAGGGTCGGGCTCGGTAAAGAGAGCGCTGATTTCG
Source organism: uncultured Coriobacteriia bacterium (assembly GCA_902493755.1). Taxonomy (GTDB): domain Bacteria; phylum Actinomycetota; class Coriobacteriia; order Coriobacteriales; family QAMH01; genus QAMH01. Next base: position 2,484 of record CABURF010000190.1, on the reverse strand, counting down.
TCAGCGAGCATGTCGAGCACGGCATACGCGTCGGGCAACGCCTTACGCGTGGCTTGGTCGCGCAGTCGGTCGATGACCTCCATCGTCGCCTGGGCACCCAAATCACTCAGGATGAGCGTTTCCTCGAGGTCGTCCCAGAAATCTTCGTCGAGCTTGGGGCCACGGCGGAACAGCACGTTCATCCGTTCGTTGAACTTCGTCCTGCTCCGATTGATTTTGTCCTTGAACGCCATGTGAATCTCCCTTGAAAGCAAGCGCTATTGCGCGCCGCTGAACTCCTCGACGTCACGTGTCTGACCAGAATCTTCGGATGACAGGCGGATTTGCTGGTCAAGCTTCTGTGACACGAGCTTGGATACGCCATCGCTGCGCATCGAAACACCGTAGAGCAAGTCGGCCATTTCCATCGTGCGCCTCTGATGGCTAATGATGATGAATTGCGTGGAAGAGCGGATGCTATCGAGATACGAGAGCAGACGGCGCAGGTTCGTGTCATCGAGCGCCGCCTCGACCTCATCGAGTATGTAGAACGGCGTCTTGCGCACACGATACACGGCAAAGAGCAGCGTCAGCGCAACGAGCGATTGCTCGCCACCCGAAAGCAGCGTCTGCTTACGCACCTTCTTGCCACGCGGTTGGGCATAGACCTCCACGCCCGTCTCCTCGGGGTTATCCGGATCGGTCAGTTCGAGATGACCGTTGCCACCCGGAAAGAGCTGCGCGAAAACCTCCTCGAAGTTTTCGTTGACCTGCTTGAAGGTATCGATAAAACGATTACGCATCTTGCGGTCAATTGCCGCAACGATACGTTGCAGTGCCTTGGCGGCCGCCTCGAGATCCTCGAGCTGCACGGCAATGAAGTCGCGACGCTCACGAAGCTTGAGATACTCATCGACAGCGACGGGATTGACCGAGCCGAGGTTGTTGAGCTTGCGTCGCAAGCTTTCGGCGCGCTTCTCCTCTTCCTCGCGATTTTCCGGCGGGTCAAGCGCGAGCGCAATCTCGAGCAGCACGCCATGTGTTTCGGTGATGACGCTCACCGCAGATTCGACCTTGACCTCGAGCTTGCTCTTCTCGATGCGCACCTGCGTGAGTTTCTCGTTGGCCTCGTCGAGCTTGACTTGCTCGTCGGCGACCGTCTTGCGAGCGCCATCGATGGGGTCACGCAAATCACCCTGTCCGGCTTGTTCGATCTTGGCACGATCGCTCAGAATTTCCGCCTTTTCCTGCACGCCTTCGCGCAGGCTTGTGAACACATCGTAAAGTGGCTCGACACGCAAACGCAGAATCTCGAGCTTGCTCTCGGTCTCGTGCGAGACCAACAAGGTCTCCTCGAGCTGATCGGCCTCCTTCTTGAGCGATTCGATCTGCTTGCTCAAGTGCCGCTCGCGCTCGCGCACCGTGGCAAGATCGACCTGGATGGCCGAAATCTCCCGTTTGGAGCTATCCTCGCGGCTCGTCAGCGCGGCGCTCTTCTGCCCTCTCGTCAAGCTCGCCCTTGCGCGCTGCCAGCTCGTTCTTGCGGTCACTGAGCTCCTTGACCTTCGCGCGACTCGCAGCCGTATCCTCGGCAATGCGCGTGCGGCGCTGTTCGATCTGGTTCTTCTCCTGCAATTGGTCGGTGATGGCCTGCTCAAGACGACCGACTTCCTCGCGCAAGCTGTCAGCCTCACCGGAAACCTGGGCGATGGACTGCGAAAGTTCGAAGTCATCCGCCTGTGCGATGTGCAGGTTGTTAAGCGCCTTGTCGACATCGCGCTCTCCGTCTACGACGGCCTTGGCCGCCACGGGCTCCTCGGCCTGCAGCTCGCGCAAGCGCCGCTTGCGACTCAGAACGCCCTCGGTATCGGTAACTTGCGTGCCGATGGTGACCTTGCCGTTTGGCCAGGCGACCACGCCATCACGCGTAACGAAGCGCGAGCCGGTCGTATCGGCTGCAGCTGCTTCGATGGCATCGATGGCTGAGTCAAGCACGTACACATCACCCAAAAGCAGCTCAGCAACGCGTATGTGTTCGGGAGCGTACGTAAGCTCATCGAGAAGGCGCGTCCCGACTTTGGCACGGCCGTGCTCGATGGTTGCGCCGGTCATGTTGACAAGCGAAAGCTCGCCACCGGAAAGCTCGGCCTTCAAAAGCTGATCGACAAGCTCGGCCGAAGCATGCGAATCCTTGGTCATGAGCGCGAACATATCCGCTCCGAGCAAATGTTCGACCAGGCCCTCAAGCGCCGGCGGTGCAGAAAAGAGCTCGCTGACGGGCGAGATGATGCCCGCATCTTCCTTGCGGTCGAGTGCCCAGGCAAGCAGCGGGCGCGAGCCGTCAAGCGCCTTGTCGACATGCTCGAGACCCTTGATCTCGGCACGCAGGGAACTCAGATGCTCGCGCTTTTCCTCGAGACGCGCACGGCAGTCGTCATGGATGCGCACGCGGCTGTCGATATCGGATTTGGCGGCCAGCGAATCTGCCTGCAGCTGCGTGAGCTG
>CABURF010000189.1 GCA_902493755.1 uncultured Coriobacteriia bacterium | reverse complement strand
CACGTGGTAATGCCCGATACCGTGCCAATCGGCCCTCTCAAGGCGGAGATCACCGGTTCGAATCCGGTACGGGCTGCCAAGAACACCGAAGGCCGGGATTACCCGGCCTTCTTGCTTGAGGGAAGCTCATCATGGCAGACAACGATTTTCTCCCCGTATACCTCATTGTCGGCGCTGACGAGCTCAAGCGCGAGTTTGTCTTCGGTCGTCTTAACGAGCGTATGGCAAAGCTCGGTGATCTTGACTTCAACAAAGACGTCTTCGATGGCGGTGCTCTCACGCCTGATGAGATCACGGGAGCTTGCAACACCTTGCCATTCATGAGTGAGAAGCGTCTTGTGGTCATTCAGGGTGCCGAGCGTCTCAAGAAGGCGGCGTCGGAAGCCATCGTCTCGTATCTCGAGAATCCCAATGACACGACTGTCCTCGCGCTCATCGCCGAGAAGCTTGCCAAGAACACGCGTCTGTACAAGGCGATTGCAAAGGTCAGTAAGAAAGCCGTAATCGATTGTGCACCGCGTAGCGCTCGCGAGCTTCCCGAACAGGTGCAGCAGTTCGCGCAGAGCAAGGGTGTGACGATTACGCGTGCAGCGGCCGAGGAGCTCATCTCGCTCGTAGGCGAGTCGACCGTTCATCTGGATGGCGAGCTCACGAAGATGGCCATCGCCCTTGGACGTGGGGCGCTCATCGATTTACCCGAGGTGCAAGCCTATGTCGCGCGTGTGGCCGAGCCCAAGCCCTGGCATCTGAGCGACGCGCTTTCGGCGCGCGATGCGAGGAAATGCGCGGTGCTCCTCGCGCGCATGAACGCCCAGTCACCCTTCGGCCTGCTCACCATGTGCGTTAACAGGATTCGTGACTTGCTCATTGCGAAGGACTTGCGGGGACAGGGTGCGGGCGCCCTTGCGTCTGCGCTTGGCAAACCCGATTGGCAGGTTAAGAACTACGCGCGCTGGGCTGACGGCTTTTCGCAGGCCGAGCTCGAGACGGCGCTTATCAGTGCCGCAGCGTGTGATCAGGCCATGAAGACGGGAGCGGATAAAGACGCCGTCTTCGAGCGTTGGGTTCTGGACGTTTGCGTTGCCTGAGTTTCAGAATCGATGCGTGACATGACGCGCAACTGTGATATCATCTCGTAGTTTCGTCGCACCCCACTGCGAGAGACAATGGGTTTTATCGAAAGGAAAAGCCGGAAATGGCGAACATCAAAAGTCAGAAGAAGCGTATCAAGACCAACGAGAAGGCCCGTCTGCGCAATCGCGCTGCCAAGGCCGAGATGAAGACCGCTGTGCGTCGCGTGCGCGAGGCCGTCGAGGCCGGCGACAAGGCACTCGCGACCGAGGCTGCCAACAAGGCCTGCCGTCTATTTGACAAGGCAGTCAGCAAGGGCATCATCCACAAGAACCAGGCCGCCAATCGCAAGAGTGGCGTCATGGCTCTGGCCAACAGTCTCGACAAGTAGCTTTAGGGCTTTTTGGGCTTCTTGAGGAGGCCGCCCTCGCAACGGGCGGTCTCCTTTTTCACGTTGACGTTCCTGCGTTAGAATGGGCTTCATGGACCGCTCGCACATCAGAAACTTCTCGATCATCGCGCATATCGACCACGGCAAGTCGACCATTGCCGACCGCATCCTCGAGATGACGAACACGGTCGCGTCGCGTGACATGGTCGAGCAGGTGCTCGATTCGATGGATATCGAGCGCGAGCGCGGCATTACCATCAAGTCGCAGGCCGTCTGCGTCTTCTACGAGGCCGATAACGGCGAGACCTATCAATTCAATCTCATCGATACACCAGGTCATGTCGATTTCACGTATGAGGTATCGCGTTCTCTGGCCGCATGCGAGGGTGCCGTGCTCGTCGTCGATTCAACCCAGGGCGTCGAAGCGCAAACGGTTGCCAACGCATTGCTTGCGATGAATGCGGACCTTGAGATTATTCCCGTCATCAACAAGGTCGACCTGCCTGCCGCCGACCCCGAGCGCGTGCGCGCCGAGATCGAGGAAGGTCTTGCGATTCCCGCCGACGAGGCGATACTAACCTCGGGCAAGTCGGGCATCGGCGTGCATGACCTGCTCGAAGCCATCGTGGAGCGCATTCCCGCGCCGCAAGGCGATGCGGATGCTCCGCTAAAGGCGCTTATCTTTGACTCCTACTTCGATGCCTACCGTGGCGTCGTTGCGCTTATCCGCATCGTTGATGGTTCCATCAAGGCACGCCAGAAGATTCGCTTCATGGCGACGAAGAACGAGTGCGAAGTCGAGGAGGTCGGCGTGCGTCGTCCGGCCGAGACTCCTGTCGACGAGCTCAAAGTCGGCGAGGTCGGCTACCTTGTCACGGGGCTGAAGGACCCGCGGATGGTCAAGGTCGGCGATACGGTCACGCTTGCGAAAAACGGCGCTGCTGAGCCCTTACCCGGGTATCGTGACGTCAAACCCATGGTCTACACGGGTCTCTTTCCCATCGATGCCGACCAGTATCCCGCGCTGCGTGACGCGCTCGACAAACTCACGCTCAACGATCCGGCGCTTGTCTACGAGCCCGAGACGAGCCAGGCGCTCGGCTTCGGCTTTCGTGTGGGCTTTCTGGGCCTGCTGCATATGGAGGTCGTCAAGGAGCGCCTCGAGCGCGAATTTGGTCTTGGCCTTATCGCAACGGCGCCTTCGGTCGAATACCATGCCTATCTCACCGATGGCGAGGAGGTGACCGTGCACTCTCCGCAGGATATGCCCGACCCGTCATCGATCGAGCGCATCGAGGAGCCTTACGTCAAAGCCGACATCATCATTCCGCCAGACTATATCGGTGCGGTCATGGAGATCTCGACCGAGCGTCGCGGCAAGTTTATCGACATGCAATACCTCTCGACGACCACCGTCGAGCTTAAGTTCGAGATGCCGCTCTCCGAGCTCATCATGGACTATTTCGATTCACTCAAGAGCCGCACCAAGGGCTACGCCTCGCTCGATTACGACGTATGTGGCTATCAGGCGAGCAACCTCGTCAAGCTCGAGATCTTGCTCGCGGGCAATCCGGTTGATGCGCTCTCGGCGATTGTGCACAAGGATGCCGCCTATACGCGTGGTAAGGCCCTGTGCGAGAAGCTCAAGGAGATCATTCCGCAGCAGCTCTTCGAAGTGCCCATACAGGCCGCCGTGGGCAGTCGCATCCTGGCGCGCCAGACGGTGCGTGCGCGTCGCAAGGACGTGCTCGCCAAGTGCTATGGCGGCGACATCACCCGTAAGCGCAAGCTGCTCGAGAAGCAGAAG
>CABURF010000188.1 GCA_902493755.1 uncultured Coriobacteriia bacterium | reverse complement strand
TCGCTCTCTCCAGATAGAGCTCAAGTGTCCGCCAGAGAAAATCACCGTGATTCCGAACGGGGTGAATGCCGAGGATTACGCATGTTGTCGTAGTGAGGAGCATGATGGCCCCTTCGTGATCGGGACCGTGCTGCGCGTCGTGCCTATCAAGGACGTGAAGACCATGCTTCTCGCCTTCGACATCGTGAAGCATGCGGTGCCGGATGCCCGGCTTGAGATTATGGGCAACACGGCAGAAGACCCATCGTATTACCGGGAATGCCTTGATTTGCTGGAAGAACTCGGGACGGAAGACGTCGAGTTTCTTGGCCAGGTCAATATCCGGGAGCATCTGCCCGAGGTGGACCTTTTGCTGCTTTCGAGCATAAGTGAGGGTCAGCCACTTGCGATTCTCGAGGGCCTTGCAGCCGAGAAACCATTCGTCGCCACGAACGTTGGCGACTGCAAGGCGCTACTCGAGGGCGAGCACGAGAACGATGACTTCGGTCCTGCGGGAATCATCGTACCCATTATGAATAGCGAGGCCATGGCCCAGGCGATTTTGCGTCTTCTACGAAACCCGAGCATGCTGAGGGAAATGGGGAAGGCCGGGAGAAAACGCGTCGAGACGTACTACAGCCGCAAGGGGATGCTCGAGGCGTTTCGTGCGATCTATAGCTACCTAGAGGAGGATTCCCGTGGCGGGAATAGGATTTGAGCTTAATAAGATATATGGCAGAAAGACGCTTGCTGCCAATATATGGGGCACGATCTACGCAACCATGACTACGGTAGGGCCTGCGGTCATTTCTGCTGTGCTCATGCTGGCGCTCGTTCTCATGCTCGAGCAGACGGGCCTTACCATGCTCGAGAGCAGGTTCTTCATCGCGACGTCAACCTATGCGTTCGTCATCGCAACGCTCGTGGCGGTGCTCTATGCCACGCCTGTATCGCGATATATCTCGGACTGCATCTTTCTCAACAAGGAATCCGACATATGCCCATCGGCCTTTGGTGTGCTGACGCTGTCCACGGTAGTGTCCGGTGCCATAATGCTCGTGCCCTGTGTGTCTATGTATCTTTCGCTCGGAGATGTCTCTCTGACCTATCTGGTGAACTACTACTTCCTTGGTGTCCTGGTCACAGATGGGTTCAGCATGATGACCTATGCTTCCGCGCTGAAGCATTACAGGGCGCTGACCTTCAGTTTTCTCTTTGGCATGGTGCTGGGTCTGCTGTGCTACTTTACCTGTGACGGTCTGCTGGGAATCAGCAAAATCACGTCCGCATGCCTTGCCTTGACCTGCTGCTATTTCGTCGTCCTGTTTGCCCTCGTGTTTCAATGCGTGAAGACGTTTGGGCTACCCCGGGGAAGGTACTTCGCTTTTCTGACCTATTTTCGCAAATATCCCATGCTCACGCTTGCCGGATTTGCGTACACGCTGGGACTCTACACTCCGACCATCATCTATTGGTCTTTTTCACCAATGGGGGAATAGGTGAGTATCTTCCACTCGTTTGGCGTCTACGACATCGCACTGTTCATGGCGATTGTCGCCAACATGCCTTCCCTGGTCATTTTCGTCGTCAAGGTCGAAACGTCGTTCTACGAGAAATACACGGGATACGTGTCTGCTCTGAACAACGGAACGCATGAGATGATTCAGAAAGAACGCGGAGTCATGGTCAGGACCCTGCGGCACCAACTCTTCTTCGTATACGAGATTCAGCTCATCATCACCATCGTTGTCATATGCCTGGCCACGGTGCTCTTCCCGTATCTAAATAGCAGCCAGCAGATCCTTCAGTACTTCGTCATACTGAGCCTGGGCGTATACACGGTGTTTTGCATGTATTTCACCATCGTCGTGTTTTATTACTTCTCGGATTACAAAGGCGCCTGCATCAGTGCCGTGACTTTTTTGCTTATCACGGCGATTGCCGCCGCCGCTGCCGTCTTCGTCAATGACTTCTATCCCGTCCCCTTGCTCATCAGCGGCTTGTGTGGGTGGATTGTCTCCTACGTGCTGCTGAGACGACGTATGGAAAACCTCGACAGCTTTCTGATGTGCTAAAGGGTGCACGAAGATGGCGAACAATCCCAAATCGAAGCTGAAACTGCTGTACCTCAAGCGTATCCTCGAGGAAGAAACCGATGCCGAGCACGGTCTCACGATGCCTCAGATCATCACGCGTCTGAACGAGTACGGCATTCCGGCAGAGCGCAAGAGCGTATATCGTGACTTCAAGACCCTGAGAGAGTTCGGTCTGGACATCCAGTCCTTCCAGAGGTCTCCGGTTGAGTACGCCTTGATTCGGGACACCCTCGCGCTTCCGGAGCTGATGCTTCTCGCCGATGCCGTGGAGTCGTGCAAATCTCTCACACGTCGACAGAGCGTTGCTCTCGTCACGAGTCTCAAATCGCTTGCAAGCAATCGCGAGCGTCTTCTGCTCGACAGGAACATACATGTCTCCGGACGCATCATGTCGAAGAACGACAGCGTTTTCGGAAATATCGACCTGATTCACGAGGCCATGCGTACGCATAGGCAAGTCAGGTTCTTGTACTACCGCTACGACCTCGAGGGCGAGCGCAAGATCACGAACGATGGGAAGAAGCACGAGGTGACACCGGTTGGCATCACCTGCTGGGATGGCTTCTACTACTTGACTGCCTGGAACGAAGAGTGCGGTTCGATGTGCGAGTTTCGCATTGATCGCATGGGTAAGCTATGGGTTTCCAAGAAGCCGGCAGTAAAGAATGACGAGATAGCGCATTATGCCCACGATGAAGATGAGTACGAGCCATTCGATCGTCTCGGGGGAGACCCTGTCGAGGCGCAGCTTTTGGTGGATGCCGATAAAGTCGAGACCATGCTCGACCGTTTTGGAGACGCAGCCGAGCTTCGCGAACACGATGCGAATACCGCGATGGCAACAGTGAAAGTTCGCATGTCAGAAGCGTTCTTCGGTTGGCTCGCTGGCCTTGGCGGCACAGTGAGAATCGCGGGCCCGGTACGTCTCAAAGAGGAGTACCGCACATTCCTCCAGGCGCGCATGGAAGACTAGGGGTTTGCGCGATTATTCCCACTCCACCGTGCCGACGGGCTTGGGCGTGAGGTCGTAGCACACGCGGCAGATGCCGGGCACCTCGTGGGTGATGCGATCGGTCATGCGCTTGAGCAGCTCCCAGTCCAGCTCGGGCACCGTCGCGGTCATGACATCGACGGTGTTGATGGCGCGGATGATCGCCGGCCACTCGTAGGCGCGCACGCCGTCACGCACGCCCGTGGCCCGCATGTCGGGC
>CABURF010000187.1 GCA_902493755.1 uncultured Coriobacteriia bacterium | reverse complement strand
TTTTCGTCACACTCGTCATAGCTTGGTTGTCAGACCCGGCCCCCGGCTCCGAGAAGCCCATAGAGAAAATGGGCTGCCCGGTCTCCATGTACGCCTGCATTGCCGAGGAAATCTGCTCCTCGGTCGCACCGAACTCGATGAAATCGCGCATCGCAAGCGTGTTGTTCAAGGTAGGGAGCATACATCCTGAATGATGTGCGAACTCCTCGGTTAGGATTCCCAGCGTGACAAGATCGGTCTCGATTCCGCCGTAGCGCTCGGGGATGCCCATAAGTCCAAAACCGTTTTCCATCCAAGCGTCAGTGAGCTCGACGCTCATGCGATGCGATGCGTACATTTCCCTGAGCTTGTCTTCGGTGGCGTAGCGCTCGCAAAACTCCTTGATGCTATCAACAAGAAGTTCCTGCTCGTCGGTATAGTTGAAATCCATACGAAGCCTCTTTACGAATAAAAGTCCTGGGCCATATTGAATGACCCAGGACTCAAGACCATTGCTTACATAACAAAACCGAGGATGGAGAAGAACACCGTCGCGATGATCACGTAGGTGAAAAGCGTGATGAGACCCTTCGTCCAGATGAATTTGGTTTCAATTCCTTCTCGTCCAAGCAGTAACGGTGCAGGACCAGCAGCTGCCATAGTCATGAAGGCAAACATACTCGTGTAGGCGATTGCTGCCGCGATAATGCTGGGATTAATGCCCTGGCTCGCAAAAACGGCAATGAACGGCATAGTAATCGAGGAAACGATAATGCCGGTCGCCATATTCGAGAAGAAGTTGGTGACAACTGCGCAAATCAGGATGATAACGAACATGAACACCGGGAAGCTCATATCAGAGAAGAGCGGGGTGAGGAGATCGGTCAGCCAAGCGCGCACGCCAAGATCAGGAGCACTGAGCGCGCCGCCGATAATCATGAACATGCCAATGGTGCAGATGAATCCCCAGTTCGCGCCTTCTTTAAAGAACTTCTTGCAATCCATCAGCGGCTTGCCATTAATCTTCACAATGGAAAGGACAACGATGACCAGAATAAACCAGAGTGCCTGCGTGATGGGAGCCAAGAAAGCGTACGCAGAGCTATCCTGCGGAAGGAAGTGCATGACGAAGGAATAAGAAATACCAATGAGGAACGCCACGAGATAAATTACCTGTACCAAGGTGAACTTGGCGTTCGTCTCTTTGAGCGCCACGATATCGTTAACGTCGAGGTTCTTGATGCGAGACATGTCGCAACGGAAGACGAACTTGATGAGCAGCGAGTAACAGACCATAAATAGGGTTCCGACAACGATTGCCGCAACAATGTACACAGCTGGATTGAAGGCAAAGCCATAGCTTGCCGCAGATGCACTAAAGGCGCCCGTAATTGCCAGGGTCATAGGTGTGAACGGAATAAGAGCCGCACCGATCATGCCACACAGATACAAGCCAAGCGTCATCGCCTGTACGTAACGATCATTCTTCTTATAACCCAATGCCTCGCGTACGCTCTCGAACACCGTGAAGGAAAACAGAATGCCACCAAAGGTGTCCAGGAAGATGTCGGCAAACAGGAACGCGACCAAGAAGGACATGGTAAAGACCAGAGGACGACCCTGAACAAATTTGGCAGTCACAATCTTCTTAGCTATGACCTCACCAGCCCCTGTCGAGCGCAAGGCTGCACATATGACGAGGATGGCGACAACCTGAAGAATGGTCGTCGTACCCATAAACTTGGCAATAATATCCCCACCTGCCATATAGCCACACAAAACACTAGCAACGAGAGCGGCAAGCGAAGGCCAAATCAACTCACCGGTAATCGTAATGAGGAGCAGGAGGCCAATGAAGATGCCAATCATACTCACGCCCATGGGCGTGACCGCTCCCCACGTGGGGCACACTCTTCCGAATACAAACATTAAGAACAAGCCAACGGCTACACCAACCCAGTACACTACCGGGCTCTTTTCCTTCTTAGCCGGAGCGCCTGCTGCAGGCTTTGCCGCAATTTCTGCACTCATTTTTCTCTCCTTGTCTTAATTGGCAGATATCTCTCGACATTCGCCTAGTTCTTTCCGGGAACGAGGGTGAGGAAATCTCCCCCGTTAATCACCATGTCACCGTCAAAGTCGCGCAGCTCTTTCCAGTAGCCGTCGCAGGGCTGGTCAAGGTCGACACCATCTTCGAGAAGCATGGCGCGGATGCGCGTGCCTTCGATATCCCTCGGTAACACGGACTCGTTAATTGCAACGCTTGCCGCAACGCCTGCAGCGTGACCCGTCCCCATTGCAGGGCCAATGATGCGCATAGCGCCGTTGGCATGAAATTCAGCAGAGCAGCAGCGACCGGCAGTCAGAAGATTATCGACGTTCTGCGGGAGCAGACACCTATAGGGAATCTCACACCAATCTTTGGGATTGGATCGGGCAGGAACACCAGCAGGAACGCCAAACGGATGCATCTTGCAGTCGCAGTCAATGCCCTTATGCTCTTCCTCACATACAGCGCTGCCCTCGGGCTCTTTGATGTGGATATGACGCATGAACACCCAATCGGGACTCGTTGGATGATGCGTGTCGAACATCTCGGGGAAGCGTGCGATGCCATCGTCGAATTTCGTGCCACATGCCACGTCACTCGCCTTGAGCATGTACTCGCCAAAGATACGACGGCTATCACGCACGCCAGGCAGAGAGCCCATGCCGATGAGTCGGAGATTCTCGAAGCCCGGCACGTTATTCTTCAGGAACGCATGGAACTGCTTCATGAGCTGATGCTGCTCGAGAATCTGACGCGAGATATCCTCCGCATCGGTATTGTGGCAATAGTAGCTATGGAAGGAGAAGGTAACGAATTCGGCATTCTCGTCCGGCGTATTGGGAATGCGCACACGGAAGAAGCCCTTGTTCCTATTGCACACGTGCCTGCTTATCTCACCTCGCTGAATGGCCTCTTCTTCTAGCTTGTAGACCAACGGCAAAGGATTCTCGATGCCCTGCTCAACCTGTTCCTTGTAGAATGCATCTTCGGCCGCCTCATAAACCTTGAGATTTGCACCTGCCCAACGCGAGCCCTGCGTAGTGGACATGTTGAGACCAGCGAAGTCCTGGCCGCCTACCTCGAACGGAGCGCCAGCCAATGCGGCAAGATCGCCATCTCCTGTGCTATCAATGTAGATACGAGCTTTCACGCGCATCATTCCGCCCTTGGTGAAGAACATAGCGGATTCGATTTTCTGTTCATCCATCTCGACATCGACCAAGGTCGAATCGTAGATAACACGAGAACCAGCCTCGAACAGCATATCCTC
>CABURF010000186.1 GCA_902493755.1 uncultured Coriobacteriia bacterium | reverse complement strand
GCTCGGCGTTCCTCGCGCGACACGCCCGTGAGCGTAAGTGCGAGCTCGACATTCGAAAGCACCGTCTGGTGCGGGATGAGGTTATAGCTCTGGAAGATGAAGCCGATGTGATGGTTGCGGTAGGTATCCCAATCGGCACTTGAGTAGTCCTTGGTGGACGTGCCGTTGATGATGAGCTCGCCGGTATCGGCATGGTCAAGACCACCCAATATGTTGAGTAGGGTGGTCTTGCCGGAACCTGACGGCCCGAGGACGGCGACGAACTCGTTGTCCCGGAACGATATCGAGACGTCATCGAGCGCCTTTTGCTCGAAATCGCCGACCCTGTAGGACTTGCGCAGGTGCTTGAGCTCGATCATGCAGATACTTTCTTCTAGTCTTCCTCCACCTTGATGGTGCCGCGGAAGGTACGGTAAATAATGACATGATATATGGCGACCAGCGGAACGCCAATACAGGCGATGATGGTCATCACCGTAAGTCCATAGGTGCTTGCTGCCGCAGTGAACAAGTCAATCGAGGGGCCAGGACCCGTAGATATGACCAGGTTGGGGAACATGGCGAGCACGAGAGCGAAGACGAGCGCCACGCAAACGACCGAGTTCGCACCAAAGGCAAGCCAGTTCTTGCCACGACCAGCCGCCAGAAAACCAACGACGATGGCAGCGACCAAGACGCAAGCGACGAGCACGAGAAATGGGAAGGCGGGACCCTCGCCCTGGGAAAAGCCGATGAAGGTGAAGAACATGACGGAGACGGCCACGACGAGAATGGCCGTGACAATCTGGCCGGCGACTCGTGCCGTGACGGCACGCCTGTGCAGCTCCGTGCCCGCCTCAATCTTTGCCGCAAGCCAGCAGGCTCCCTGCGTAACGATTGTCACCAAGCCAAGCAGGCCACAGACGAGCGGGAACGGCGTGAGCAGACCGAAGAAGGAGCCGATGTAGTTGCCGGCAGCATCAAGCGGGACACCCTGCAGGCAATTGCCCAGCGCGACACCGAAGAGCAACGCGGGAACGAGCGAGCCCACGAAGAAGAGCGCGTCCCAGAGCTTCTGCCACTTGGGATCATGCGCGCGGAACTCGAGGCTCACCGCACGGACAATAAGACCGAAGAGCACGAGCATAATGGCTAGGTAGAAACCAGAGAAAACCGTTGCATACGCAGGCGCGAACGCGGCGAAGAGCGCACCACCTGCGGTGAGCAGCCAGACTTCGTTGCCATCCCAGACGGGGCCGATAGAGGCCATGAGAGCGCGTTTTTCACCCGGAGTCTTAGCGATAAACGGCGAGAGCACTCCCGCGCCAAGGTCGAAGCCATCAAGAACGTAATATGCGCAGATTAGCACTGCGATGATGATGAACCAGAGGATGGGAAGCGTCATGATGCATCACCTTCCTGCGCATCGACAGTGTCCGCTTTCTGAGCCTCGGCAAGGCACTTCTCGGGCCCGCTCTTGACGATCTTGGAGAAGATGCGTGCCCATGCGATGAAGATCACCAGATAAATGACAATGAAGAGGCAAATCGTAATGAGGAGCTGGTCAGCCGGCACCGACGGCGAGATGGCATCGAGCGTCTTGAGCTCACCCGTGACGATCCACGGCTGCCTGCCAACCTCGGCCGTTGCCCAGCCAAACTGAATGGCGAGGAATGGCGCAATCCAGAGAAAGAGCATCAAGACATAGGGCCAGCGCTTGGTCTTGAGCTTCTTGCCAAAGGCCATGATAAGGGCAAGCAGGACGGCCAGCATGATAACGCCCATCATGACGATCATGATGTGATAGGACTGGAAGGTAATCTGCACCTCGGTGGCCGTAGGGGTGCTACCAGGATTGGCGGTCTCTATATCATTGAGGCCCGGATACTCGGCATTGAAATCACCTGCGGCGAGGAATGAGGTCAGACCCGGAATCGAGGGGCCAATGACCGTGCCATTCTCGGTATCAACGATGCCAAACAAGTACATGGGAACGGGCTCGGTCTCGTACTGACCCTCCATCGCGGCGAGTTTGGTAGGTTGCTCGTCGGCGACGACCTGAGCCTGCATATGCGCGACCGGCATCATAAGCACCATGCACACGAGCGTGACGATAGCGCCCCAACGCATCATCTTCGTGACAAACTCAGGATTGCGGCCTTTGATGTGGTAGTACGCGGCAATCGCCATGGCGATGAACGCACCGAACACGAGCAACGCGAGAACCGTGTGCAGGTACGTGGGCACGGTCTGCGGATTGAAGGCTGCAGCGAAGAAGTCTGTGATGATTGCCTTCTTGCCATGCGCAGCTTCGACGACCTCGTAGCCCGCAGGCGTCTGCATCCACGAATTGGCAATGAGAATCCACAGTGCCGAAAGCATCGAGCCGAACCACACGAGCCAGCCGGAAACCATGTAGAACTTCGGGGACACGCGCTTGCGACCAAAGAGAAGTATGCCCAGGAAGCACGACTCCAGGAAGAACGCGAGCAATGCCTCGGCGGCAAGCGGCGAGCCAAAGATGTCACCTACGAAGCGGGAGTAATCGGCCCAGTTGGTACCGAAGCTAAACTCCATCGTGATGCCCGTCGCAACGCCAACCGTGAAGGTAAGCGTAAAAATCTTCACCCAGAAACGGGCATCCGCCTCATCCTTGGGATTGCGCGTCTTGTAGGCGCGCGTCTGGGTAAGCGCAACGAACAGGCCCAATCCAATGGACAGCGGCACAAACAGGAAGTGGAATATGACGGTCAACGCAAACTGAAGGCGCGACAGAAAGACCACATCGCCAAATAATTCCATGCGTCCTCCTTCAGGAATCTTGGGTAATGCCAGTTACCCATCCCCTATCACAAGTTCTCCATCTTACTCCTATTAGTGTTTGTAGACGCTGGGAAAATCCGCTATACTCTCGCCTTGCGCATCGACGCAGGAAGCTCACGGTGGGTATAGCGCAGTTGGTTAGCGCGCCAGATTGTGGCTCTGGAGGTCGAGGGTTCGAATCCCTTTACCCACCCCATTTTCCTGCTGGAGCGCACGGCGATTTCGTGTATAATCCTTTTTCGCTGTGACGGACCGGTAGCTCAGCTGGCAGAGCAGGGGACTCTTAATCCCAAGGTCCAGGGTTCGAACCCCTGCCGGTCCACCATGAAACACGAGGTCAGCGGCTTATCTTGCCGCTGGCTTTTTTGTTTGTGGGCGCTGCAGGAGCGAACAGGACACATTAAGGGACCATTCATCCGCAGTTACGCCGTCATTTTGCACGCAGGCAAGCTGCTCCGCTCCGACGGTCGCTTCCCGACAGCCCGCTTCGCGGTCTTTACGGCG
>CABURF010000185.1 GCA_902493755.1 uncultured Coriobacteriia bacterium | reverse complement strand
AGCAGCGCAAGCGCTCGGAGCGCCGAGGCGCCGCAGCTGCACGTTCCAAGGCGAAGATAGACGAGCGCGAAGCCCAGAAGAAGAACGGCATCTCGAGTGTGGAGCGCAAGCGCCGCCAGCGCGAGTACGCCGATCTCGAGCGTCGTCAGGCCCTTGCGAAGCAGAAGAAGGCCGGTGCGTCCAAGTCCAGGCGCAACAGCAAGAGCCTCGCTTGCCTCGTCCTCATCATCATCCTCACCATTGCCTCGGCAATCGCGCTGTACCCGCCGCAGGACAAGATCACCATGGGCCTCGACATCCAGGGTGGTGTCTCGGTCAACCTCAAGGCATCGACTACCGATGGTTCGCCCATCACCGCCGAGCAGATGGAACAGACGCAGCTTGTCATCTCCAACCGCGTCAACGCATCCGGTGCCGCTGCCGCGACCATTCAACAGCAGGGCAGCGATGCCTTCCTCGTGCAGGTTCCGGGTGCGGCCGAGAATTCCCAGGCTATCCTCGACACGCTGAGCAGTCAGGGCGTTCTGGAGTTCGTGGACATCTCCACCATCACCGACGAGACGGTGCGCAACTACATCAACCAGGGCCTTACGGGCATGAACCTCAAGAAGGAAGGCGTCTCGTACACGCCATTCATGACGGGCGAGAACGTTGAAAACGTCACGGTCGATCGTCCGCAGGCATCGGCCGAGTACGCCGTCAATCTCCAGCTTGACGCGATGGGAACCTCCGAGTTTGCCTCGGTGACCCGCCAGCTCGTGAGCACTAACGGCAAGATCGCGATTTTGCTCGACGGCGTCGTCGAGTCGGCCCCTGCGGTCCAGTCTGCCATTACCAATGGCCAGGTGCAGATTACCGGTAACTACACCGTCGAAGAGGCAAACTCCCTCAAGACCATCATGGACTCCGGTTCGCTTCCCGTCTCGCTTTCCATCGAGCAGGCCTCGACGGTTGGCCCCACGCTTGGCCAGCAAGCGCTGTGGTCGGGAATACTCGCGGCCCTCATCGGCATTGCGCTCGTTGTGGTATGGCTCCTCGTCTTCTATAAGGGTCTTGGTCTGTTGCCGGCGGCGTCGATTTTCCTCATGTCCGTCGTGTATCTCGGCTTGCTTGCCCTGCTCTCGCAGGTGGGATGGTTCTCACTCACCTTGCCTGGCATCGCGGGCATCATCGTCAACATAGGTATGTCCGCCGACTCCTCGATTCTTATCATGGAGTGTTTCCATGAGCAGATACGCGAGGGTAAATCGGTCAAGACAGCGGCAACCGCGGGCGTCAAGGAAGGTATCTTCACCTCGCTCGATGCCGACGTGGTAACGCTCGTCTCGGCACTTATCCTGTACTTCTTCGCTATGGGTGACGTTCGCGGCTTCGGCCTCACGCTGGCCCTCGGCATTATCTGCGACCTCGTCGTCATGGCGCTGTTCAGCGGCCCCATCATGCGTGTTCTCGGTCCGCGCGTCATCGATCGCCATCCTGCGTTCTGGGGGATTGTCGATGACGTCAACGAGGGCGAATACGTCGTGAAGGAGGCGATGTAAATGTACTCGTTGAGACCTCATACCAAAATCGACTTCGTCAGGCTCTGGAAGTATGGCTTCAGGCTTTCCGGTGTCCTAATTGCATTGGCCATCGTCGGATTCATCGTCAGCACGGTACTCACGGGAGCACCCCTCACGCTTGGCACCGAGTTTTCGGGTGGCACCTCCATCCAGATCAACGATGTCGGTGACGTTACGGAAGACGAGATAAAGGATGCATTTGCCACGGCAGCAAGCGAGCTCGGCTACGAGACGCAGATTTCGTCGATTCAGACGGCCGCAAGCATGTCCGGTGGCAACGGCTACATTGTCAAGACGACCGACACCGTGTCGACCAACGCAAGCGAAATCATGGGCCATGTCGAGCAAACTCTTGGCATTGATGAAGGAACGGTCGAGATCGAGACCATCGGCGCAAGTTGGGGCGCATCGGTCATCTGGAGCTCCATCCTGGCGTTCTTCCTCTCGTGCCTTGGCATTTTGGCTGTCATCGCCATTCGCTATCGCGAGCCGCGCATGGGCATCGTCGCGCTTATCTGCCTGTTCCATGACATGATCGTCGTGCTCGGCATCTATGCCTGGGCCGGTCTGTTCTTCCATATGGAAATCACCTCCGACGTTATCGCAGCGCTGCTGGCCATCATCGGCTACTCGCTCTACGATACCGTTGTCGTGTTCCACCGCATCAGCAAGAACGCCTCGCCGCAGATGAAGTGCAGTCTCCTTACCTGTGCCAACCGTTCGCTCAACGAGGTCATCGTGCGTACCATCAACACGTCGATCACCTCTGTAATCCCGGTCGTCTTCATGCTGATCATCGGCACTGACACGCTTGTCGACTTCGCCTTCGCGATGTTCTGCGGCATGGTCGTCGGCGTGTATTCGACGCTGGCCATTTCGGCCCCCATTTACACCAAGTGGAAGGCGAAGGAACCCGCCTACGCCCGCCTCGAGAACAAGTACCCCTACGAGGTCGTGCAATCGCCGTTCACCAAGCAGATGATGATCGAAGCGCGCAAGGAGACGGCTGCCAAGCTCAAGGTCGAGAAGGAGGAGCGCGCAAAGCTCAAACAGGAAGAGCGAGAAGCCGCTGCCAAGATCAAGCAGGAGGAGAAGGAAGCCCAGCGCGAGGCTGCACGGGGCGAGCATGACATCGCTAAGACGACCAAGCGCAAGGCCGATCAGGCGCATGAAGAGCTCAAGCAGGCCGAGAAAGGCGCCGAGGCTGCCCTCGACGAGGAATTTGCGCCTGACAAGCTCGCTATCGAGGCGGAGGAGGCCAAGGCTGCCGAAACGCCTGCCGAGAAAGCGACAGAGGCTGACGATGAGAAACAGCTCACCACGTCTGCTGGCACCGAGTCACAGGTAGGCGCTGTGCAAGATGCTCCTGTGGAAGCCGTCGAGGAAGTCGACGAAGAAGCCGTCGAAGAGATCGTGCCTGCTGAAGCTGCGGAGCCTGACGAGGAAACCGAAGCCGAGGTAGGCGAGGAGATTACCGAGCAATCCGAGGAGCCGGCGGAGGAGTCAGAGCATGCAAGTGGTCGCTACTCGGCCGAGAAGCGCTCCGATCAAGATGACGATGTCATCACGACGACGAGTTTCTCGTATGGATACGCCACGGATGCAGACGATGCAGACGAAGGGGAGGACCGTCGGGACTAGCGGGTCGTGACCACTCGTCTTTTCGGTGCATGAACTACCAGGGCGGGCCGTCACGTGCGGCTCGCCTTTTTACATTTGATCAAGGAAGATGCCGGGAGGAAAACCATGTCTCAACCCCGTGCGAGA
>CABURF010000184.1 GCA_902493755.1 uncultured Coriobacteriia bacterium | reverse complement strand
TGCGCCCCCGATTTCGTCTTGCCGTTTCGCTTCATGTCGCATCCGCATGACGGGCATTTCTTCGTCTTCATCTCGGCCCCTTGGATTCAGGCAACTTTTTTTCAGAATCTAAGGGGTCTGAGCAGGGGTTTCCAGCGAAATCGGACACACTTTCTGTCCAGGCAGAAAAGTTGGGACGCATCAACTTTTTCTCAAAAAAGAAGGGCGCCACCTCAGGTGGCGCCCGAAACCAGACACACTTTTTGTCCTATAACCCTAATAAAAAGCCCGGGTGCAAAACCCGGGCTTTCCTTTCGAACGTTAAGATTGTGCGTTTTCTTACGCTTCCGTATAGTTGCGGACGATGTCACTGGCAACCTTGATGCCAGGACCCATCGTCGAAGACAACACAACAGACTTGACGTAACGGCCCTTGGTTGCAGCCGGCTTCACGCGCAGGATCTCGTCATAAAGCGCACCGTAGTTCTCGGCAAGAGCCTTGGGCTCGAAGGAGACCTTGCCAATGTTGACATGGCAAATACCATAGCGATCGGCACGGTACTCGACCTTGCCACCCTTGAGCTCGCTCACGGCCTTGGCGACATCCGGCGTGACGGTACCGAGCTTGGGATTCGGCATCATGCCGCGAGGACCGAGAACCTTACCCAGACGACCAACCTTGCTCATCATGTCGGGAGTCGCGACGGCAGCGTCGAAGTTAATGTTGCCCGCCTGCACGTCGGCAACCAGATCGTCGGAACCGACAACGTCAGCACCGGCCTCAAGGGCCTCCTTGGCCTTATCGCCCTCGGCAAAAACAGCGACGCGAACTTCCTTGCCCGTGCCGTTAGGCAGCGAGATGGAACCGCGAACCTGCTGATCTGCCTGACGCGTGTCGATGTTGAGGCGGAATGCGACCTCGATGCTCTCGTCGAAAGATGCAGGCGCAATCTCCTTGGCAAGCGTGCAAGCCTCGAGCGGCGTGTACTGCTTGTCCTCGTCAACCTTGGCCAGTGCGGCCTCGTACTTCTTTCCGTGCTTTGCCATTTTCTTTCCTCCTCGTGGTCAACGAGCCTGGCCGGCCCTCCCACTACATGCGCACAAGCTTATGCTGCGCGGCTGATTAATCCTCGACCAAGACGCCCATGGAGCGAGCAGTGCCCGCCACGATCTTCTTGGCAGCTTCGATGTCATTTGCGTTGAGATCAGGGAGCTTGGTCTCGGCGATCTCAGTGAGCTGAGCCTGCGAAAGCGTGCCAACCTTATCGCGCTGGGGAACGCCGCTGCCCTTCTCGATGCCAAGAGCCTGACGGATGAGAACGGCCGCCGGCGGAGTCTTGCAGATGAAGTCGAAGGACTTGTCCTCGTAGACCGTGATCTCAACCGGGATAATCGTGTTGCCCTTGTCCTGCGTCTCGGCGTTGAATGCCGTGCAGAACTGCATGATGTTGACGCCCTGGGCGCCGAGCGCCGGGCCAACCGGAGGTGCCGGGTTAGCCTGACCAGCAGGAATCTGAAGCTTAATGAAGCCAGTTACTTCCTTGTCCTTAGCCATGATGCCTATCCTTACTAGTACCTGCCCTTACGGGCGCTTATGTTCTATCTATCGAAAGCGCCTGTCGCGAGAAGCCCTCTTCCACATCGAGGCACGACGCGCGCGTTTCTGCCAAACTTAAATCTTTGCCACTTGGTCAAAACTAAGCTCAACCGGAGTTTCGCGGCCAAAGATCGAGACGAGAACCTTAACCTTGCCGGCCTCGGCGTTCACCTCGGAGACCGTGCCATCGAAGTCTGCAAGCGGACCGCTCACAACCTTAATGGACTGGCCCTCTTCCAGATCCGTGGAAGTCTTCTTGGGAGCCTCGGGGCTCACGCGCTTGGTAATCTTATTGAACTCGTCGCGCGTCAGCGGCACGGGCTGGCCCTCGCTGCCGACAAACCCCGTCACACCCGGCGTGTTGCGCACGGCAACCTGGGTACGAGCATCGAGGTTCATCTTGATCAGCACGTAACCGGGGAATACCTTGCGCTCGGTGGTGACTCGACGGCCGCCCTCCTTGAGCTCGGTGACCTCCTCGGTGGGAATGAGAATCTCGAAGATATTGTTCTCGAGACCCTGGGTCTCGATGAGATGCTCGATGTTCGTCTTGACCTTGTTCTCGTAACCCGAATAGGTGTGAACAACGTACCATCTTCTAGCCATTGACGTTCACTCCCAAGGTCGCGATGGCATCAAGCGGGATAATGATGATGTTATCGATGATGGCGATACCGACGCCGAAGAACACGAGAGCAGCGACGACGATAAGGCTCGCATTGACGAGCTCGGGGCGCGTCGGCCAGACCACGCGCTGCATTTCGCCCTTGACCTCTTTGCAGTAGTTGACGAAACGACGCCAGAGGCTCGGCTTCTTTCCTGATTTGGAATCGTTCTTGGCAACTGCCTTGGTACTCTTCGCCTTCTCGGGAGCTTTGTCCTTGGAACGCGAAACCACCGCAGCCTTCTTCTGCGGTTGCGCGGTTGTTTGCTGCGCAAGATCACGCGCCGACTGAGCCTTTTGCTCCTCGGAGCGTGTGTCGCGCTTACGCTTCTTGTGTTTCTTCGTAGCCATCTTGATCCGTTCGCATAAGGTGGTTCATACCTTAAAAGAGGCCAACTAAAAAGTTGGCCGGAATAATCTGGCAGGCCAGGAGGGACTCGAACCCCCAACATTCGGTTTTGGAGACCGACGCTCTACCAATTGGAGCTACTGGCCTGTTCAACTGGTCTAGCTATTGTAGACCACTCCTGAACACTTAGCGAGTACAACTAGCGAGTCTCGCGGTGCAGCGTATGATGACCGCACCAGCGGCAGTACTTCTTCAGCTCGATGCGCTCAGGGTTGTTCTGTTTGTTCTTCTTGGTCGTGTAATTGCGGCGCTTGCAATCAGTACAGGCCAAGGTGACCAACGTGCGCATTACATCCTCCTCAATCGCAGAACACGGCCCGACGGTCGCAGAACCGTCGGGCCTGTCTGCTCATAACCTAATGGGCTCGTGTTACTCGATGATCTCGGTAACGCGACCGGAGCCGACCGTACGACCACCCTCGCGGATAGCGAACTTCAGGCCCTCTTCCATGGCGATCGGGTGAATGAGCTCGCCCGTGATCTCAACGTTGTCGCCCGGCATGACCATCTCGACGCCGTCCGGGAGGATAACCGTGCCCGTGATGTCGGTGGTGCGGAAGTAGAACTGCGGACGATAGTTGGTGAAGAACGGCGTGTGGCGGCCACCCTCGTCCTTGGTCAGAACGTAAACCTGACCCTTGAACTTGGTGTGCGGCTGAACGGAACCGGGCTGGCAAACAACCTGGCCACGCTCAATCTCCTCGCGCTTGATGCCGCGGAGCAGCA
>CABURF010000183.1 GCA_902493755.1 uncultured Coriobacteriia bacterium | reverse complement strand
CTTCGATAGGGTTGACGATGAGGCATTCCTCATCATGGAAGCCATCGAGGGTCCTTCCCTGGCGCAGATTATCCACGATACTCCGGCGGGCAGCTTTGACCTCGACATCGCGGCGGCCATCATCCTCGCCGTCGGCGATGCAGTCGAGTTCGCGCACGAGAACCAGGTGCTGCATCTCGACATCAAGCCCGACAACATTCTCGTGAACCGCAATGGCGCCTGCAAGGTGAGTGATTTCGGTGTGTCCGAGCTCGCCGATGCGCAGGGCTTCCGCAAGGCAAGCGGCGGCACCATCGGCTACATGCCGCCCGAGCAGATGAATGGCCACATGCTCGATGAGCGCACCGACGAGTTTGCCTTGGCGGCCGTCGTGTACGAGATTCTCACGGGCAAGCGCCCCTTTGCGGCGAACAGTCTCGATGCCAGTGCCAAGCTCATCCAGAAGTTCGATGTCACCCCACCGTCTTCGGTGCGCCTTGACCTCGACCCGGGCATCGACAGCGTGCTGTTCACGGCGCTCTCGCCCGACCCGGAAGACCGTTACGACAGCATCGCGGATTTCCTCACCGCGCTCATGCCCTATCTGGGGAATGCCGCGCAGGGCAGTCGTCGTCTGCGCGAGATCGTTCAAGTGGACGATGAGGTCGTCGAGGAGCAAAGCCACGCGCCCAAGAAGCGCGGCATCCTCGATCGCGTCTCGCCCAGTCTGAGCGTTATCCTCGGACGCGTCATCGCCGCAGCGCTGTGCTGGTGGATCAGCACCTCGGCATTTTTCAACATCACGATGATAGACACCAGCATTGCCATGCTCATCGCGCTGCTACCGGCGGTCGCCGCAGCGGTCAAGCCCCCCTTCGGCGCCCTGCTTGCGATGCTCGTCAACGGTGTCTCGCTCTTCCTCTGTCCCGCACCCATGCCGGTGCTTGGCGTGGCCGCCATTGCGGCAGCCATCGCCTGGGTCGTGCTCTTCGGCAGAGAGGGCGTCGCTGACACTAACTGCGCGCTCGTCATCTCGCCCCTCGGCCTCGTCGGCTTTGCGCCGCTCGCGCCCATGATCGCCGGCTACTGCTTGCCACCAAAACGTGCGCTTGGCGCTGCCGTCATTCAGGTTGTTCTCATGCTCACCGTAGGCAAGAATACGGGGCCAGAATTATTGTTCGGCAACATCACGAGCATACCGACCTGGATTATGATATGTGGTTGGATTATCGCAACTGTGCTTATGTCGGTGCTATGCGTGCGCGAGACACGTATACTGTCGATATTTGGTGCAATCTGCGCGGCGCTCATTCTGCTTATTGCGCAGGGTATTGGATTGACTATCTTGACCGGTTTTCCCGCCGGTCCGAGCGGCACGTGGGCCATCACTACGGTCCTTGCGTGCGTTGCAATGTGTGTCGTTGGCGTCCTTGGGTCGTCGGTACGTCATAAAGGAGAATAGTAATGGGCATTTTTTCGAGGTTCGAGAACAAGGCCGAAGACGTCATCGAGGGATCGGGCGGTCGTGGTCGCGGTGGCATCGAACCCGTCAAGCTCGCCAAGCGTGCCTGCAAGGAGATGGAGCACGAGAAGATGATTGGCGTCGGGCACGAGTATGCGCCCACGCTTTACAACATCCTCGTATCCCCTGAGGACGATGCCGCAATGAGCGGCTACTATCCCTCGCTTGCAGGAGAGATCGAGACTTACCTCACCGGGCAGGGCGCTCAGCGCGGCCTCGTTTTCGATTGTCCGCCGCTTGTACGCTTCATCGTCGATGATGGCCTGCGCCGTGGCAAGTTCGACATCATCGCCGAAAGCGTCAGCCCCGCAATCATTGCCGAGCTCCGTCACGAGGAGATGGTGCGCTACGGCATCGAGCCGGATTACGACAACCTCGACAACTTCGACTTCGATCGCTCCCATCCGCATTCGAGGAACCAGCAGCCGCAGGGGGCTGATTTCCAGGTTGATGATGGCTTCGCGGGAGAGCCCTTTGCGAGCGATTTTGACGAGCCGGTCTTCGATGCGCCTGCGCCCATGCCCTCAGGTACCTCGATTCCCGGTCCTGACGCGTTTGCGAACGATGTCATCGACAATGCGGCGGATGATGCCGTTAGCGATGCTGCGCCTGCCGACCAGCGTACCGTCATTCTCAACGAGCCCGTGGCACAACAGCCCCAGGCCGTTCTCTACAATCTCAAGACGCAGCGCGTGTACCAGCTGCGTGATGATCGCACCGTCGTTGGTCGCGACACCAACTGCGACGTCATCATCGGTGATCCGAGCGTTTCACGTCATCATGCCGAGGTCCTGCACAACGATTCCGGCTGGCTTATTCGCGACACCGGGTCAACAAACGGCATGATCGTCAACGGCATCGCCACGACGCAGTCGCGCATTTACGACGGTGACATCATCGATCTCGGTACCACCCAGCTCGAGTTCCAGGAGGGCTAAGCACAGCATGGTCGATCTTCTTCTTCTGGCTGGCCGCCTGCTGCTCGTCGCCCTGCTCTACCTCTTCCTGTTCTTCGTCGTGAAGACGGGCGTCGGCCTCGTGCGCGGTCAGAACAAGAAGGAAAAGTCTTGGACGCTCAACGTCGAGAAAGGCCCGCGCACACTCAAGGGCGTGCGTTTGACCATCGCTGGCCCCATCGTCATCGGTCGTGCCCCAGGCGCCGATATCGTCATTCCCACCGATTACGTCTCGGCGCGCCATGCGCGCTTCTCGCTTTCGGGCAAGAGCCTTTCGGTCGAGGATCTCAACTCCACCAATGGAACCCTGCTCAATGGACATCCCGTCACCAAGCCCGTCGCCTGCTCTGAGGGCGATATCGTTACCATCGGAAACGTCGACATAAAGATTGGCCGTCAATGAGTTTCAACTTCACCAAGCCCACCATGCCGCGCTCATATGCTGCTCGCTCGGATGTCGGTAGCGTGCGCGAACACAACGAGGACAGCTACCTGGTCAAGACCCCGCTCTTCGTCGTCGCTGACGGTATGGGTGGCCATGAGGCCGGCGAGGTCGCAAGCAACATTGCCGTCACCACCATGGAGGCCCATGCGCCCAAGAGCACGAGCCCCGAGGCGCTTGTCGCGGCCGTCATCAAGGCCAACGAGGCCGTCTTGCGCGGTGCTCAGGATGGCACGGGCAAGCCCGGCATGGGCACGACGCTTACCGCCGCCTTCGTCTTCGAGGACGAGGCAACCATCGCACAGGTAGGTGATTCGCGCGCGTATCTGCTGCACGATGGCCAGCTTCAGCGCATCACGCGTGATCACTCCCTTGTGGCAGACCTCATCGAGCAGGGCCGCCTGACGGAAGCCGAGGCACGTTTTCATCCGCAGCGCTCGGTCATCACGCGTGCTCTTGGTAGCGACCCGCATATGCAGCCCG
>CABURF010000182.1 GCA_902493755.1 uncultured Coriobacteriia bacterium | reverse complement strand
GACCGATATGCCCGCGCGCGCCCGCATCATCGATTCGTTTAAGGCGGGGGAGACGAGTGTGCTTGTCACCAACCCGCACACACTGGCAGAGTCGGTCTCGCTCCATGGAGTATGTCACGACGCCGTCTACTTTGAGTGCAGCTACAACCTGGTGCACTTGCTGCAGTCCAAGGATCGCATTCACCGCTTGGGCCTGTCGCAAGAGCAATACACGCAGTACCACTACCTGCGCGCCGTGTACGAGCGCCGCGACGGACCGTGGTCGCTCGACCGCAACATTTACGAGCGCCTGCAGTACAAGGAGCAGGTCATGCTCGACTCGATCGACCGCGGCACGCTGGAGCCCGGCTATACCGACGAGCGCGATCTGGAACTGGTGTTTAAGGGCCTGTTTGACGACGAGGGCCAGCGGAGCGAGGTCAGCGGCCAAGGCATCGCGGACGATATGCAAGAACTCAAGGAGATGTAACGATGCAGAAAGCCTTTCCCATCTTTGTTATGGAGCTGTTTTGTGACGGCTGGCTGTTTTTGGAGCATTCCGATGTTACCTGGGACGGGTCGTCGCATGTTCTTAAGCGCGTTCATATCAACGCGGATAAAAGTGAGTGGCTCCTAAGCCGTGCGCGCGAGCATTTTACGGATGTTCCGAGCAACATCGATTTGTGCCAGTACGTCGGCACCACGCTCGTGGAGCTCGAGAAACATACTGAGTTGGTTGTTCCCCGCGACGATGTTTCGCCCCGCCTGCAGCTGCTCTTTGAGGGCGACCTGACGCCTATCACGCTGGTGCAGCTGATGTGCGTGGGCGACTGGCTTTCGGTGCGGCAGACGAGTGAAAGCGAGGTCCGCGTTGCCTATGACGAGCGATTGGCGCAGCAGATTTCCGGGTTTGGCTTTCTTATGCGGCGCTTCCGCGCGGTGCTTTGCTCACAGAGCACGATGCTGAGCAGCAGCGTGGTTGCCACGGTGCTCGAGGCAAGGCCGGCGACGGGGCCGGGGATCTGCGCGTTTTTGGAGATGGATGATCCGGTTCCTGTGGAGCCGGAGGCTGAAACGGTTGTTGAGCCGGAGCCCGAGCTCGAAGCAGCGTCTGAGCCTGAGGATTCTTCTGAGCCCGAGCCTGAGCCCGCGCAAACGCCAGGGCCTGCGTCGGAGCCTGCTCCCGAGCTCTCTTCGGAAGAGGAGGAAAGGCTCCGCATCGCAAGGAAGGTAAAGGCCGCACGCGACAAGATGGAAGAGCTCGATAGGTCGCGCGATGCCCTCCTCACCCAGCTATTGGTGTTGCGTCGGGAGTATCAAAAGCTTTCCGACCGGCGCAACTGGAAGGCGTTTACCAGGATTGAAGAAATCGGCAGGCAGATTAAGGAAATAAGTGGACAGGTGGATCAGCTCGACAAGCAGCTGAGCGACGCACGCCTTGCCTACGCCGAGACCCGCGCAGCGTCCATACAAGCGCTTAAGGAGCTGGGGCAGTAGGGCGGTGGTATTTGGCAAGAATGCCATTCGTGAATTCGATACTCAAATGAACGACACAGCTCTTTAGAATAATTGGTCGAAGATCTTTTTTGATAAATGGGGTGGTTGAGGTGTCAATATGTCAAGAAATGGCAAATAAGGGCGTATTCTCTGTTTACTCGGATTCTGATGCTTCTAAAATGCTTGAGTTCTTTCTTTACTATGCTGCTCCGGTACACACTTCACCCCTTTCTATCGATTTACCAAATTCATTGTCCGAGACTGGTAAGCGCGATTTGGTGCGGGATTTGTGCAAAAGGGCGGGTTGTGTTGAATCCGATTTCATTTTCTATTCGTTTCGCGACCTATCTCAAAAGATTCGTGACTTGGATGCAGCTTGTTTATCCGATGAGACTTTTGTTCCTGACCGCTCAAAAGGTTTTTTCTGCCGACATGTGCCGAATAACATGCAAAAGGGGTCGCCGGAATGCGATTTTGATTGCATTATCAAACATATTCGCAACTCACTCGCCCATGGCAGAGTAACTGATGCTGGTAAATACGCCATTCTAGAAGATAAGAAAAATAACCTGACTATGCGATTGGTTATCGAACCTGGCGTATTGCTTGATTGGGCTGATGAAATTCAAGCTAGCTTTGATCTGTAGTAAGCTAGGGTTCGGGTGGGAGTGTGTCGCTGTTCGCTACGGTCTTTTCCGGCTTTAATAAACGCCACGATTGGCGGATTTGCTGAGCCGAGAAGGGCCAATTGTGACATCGTTTGGAAACGACTCCTACGTTTTTCCCAAGTGAAGAGGCGCATCAAACGCGTTGCGCATGTTGCTCGGCGTTTAACACTAGGGCTGGTGCACTCGCCCGTACCGGGGAGCTCCCCCGGCTTCCGGAAGCCGCCCCTTGCGGTACGGCCATACCCAAATGACATGCTAGGTATCTCGGCCCTGTTTCGTCGAGGATTCAGGGTCTGATGCTAGGGAAATCCCTAAGCTATTGGGCGGCTTGAAACCCGAGTCGCCCAATAGCTTTATATCATAAATAGGGAAGGGAATCGATGGCCAAGCGCGCGATTTGTTCGCGTGCGCTAGAGGCTAGTTAATGCTGCGCGTGCTCCAGCTTGAGAACGATCAACCTGACTTGCTCAAGACGCTCGATCCCGAGGAATATCGCTGGATTATCGAGGAAGACGAGGAAGCCGGTGAGGTTGAGGCGGTCGACTATTCAGACCAAATTGTGGGCATGACCCGCTCAGCAGGAGCTTCCTCCAAGCGGAGTCGTTGCTCTCTCTGATTGAGGATCTTGTGTCCCAGGGGCGCCCGGTCATTGTCTGGTGCATCTTTGTCAAGAGTATGGTTGACTTACGTCGTAGACTGCTTGATTGCGGTATCGAAGCGCGCGCTATTAATGGCCAGGACGATTTGGTCTGCCGCTCGGAGAATCTAGATGTTTTCCGAGCAGGGAAGTTTCCCGTGCTCATTACGAATCCACATACGCTGGCCGAGTCCGCCTGCGCTGTAATTGCTTTATGTGCGAGCGGTGTCTATATCACCGGGATATACCGCGACAAATACTCCTTGAGCGCGGGGTCGCACACATAAAGATACGTTCCCAGCATGCCACGTGTCATGAGGACATAGTAGGCGTTGACGATAATCTTCCGTAGCTCATCTTCGCTCGCCTTTTTCTTTGCGACGGCATCTTTGAAGTCCGCTTTGTTAACGCAGACGACTCCTTTATCGCCGTCGTAGTAAATGTCTGGCCCCAGAATTACGAAGCCGTAGTTGAGGTCGTAGCCCTGCACCGTGTGGATGCATCCGACCTCGTTGACGGCGTTGGCAGAATTAACCCAATCCTTTTGACTCGAGTTCCAGCGTTTGGGGATACCCTCAATGACGATGTCGAACGCGTCTTTGTGTTTCTTCGTTTCCCAC
>CABURF010000181.1 GCA_902493755.1 uncultured Coriobacteriia bacterium | reverse complement strand
CGCATTTGTTCTGCGTGCCAAAGTACAGGGGAGCCGAGCCATATGCGGCGGCGACCGTGGAGTCGCGCTCGACAACTGTAGCAAGCGGCAAGACGATGTCGCAAACCGCCTGCACGGACGGCGTCATGAAGCAGTCGAAGCCAATAACAAACTCGAGCGAGCGGTTGATGGCCGCCTCCCAGCGCTTGGGCTCGGCCGATGTGCAGGCCAGCAGATTATTGCCCGCAAAGGCGCCGATGCGCAGCGGATAGGGCTCGTCTGTCTCCATGCAGCGTAAGGTGAGGTCGGCATGCGAGTTCTGGCTCATGCCGCAATATGCCGGGTACTCCTTGAGGCCTATCATCTTGCCGCGCAGCTCGTCATCGTCAAGCGCCATATAGGGCATGTACTCGTCGTCTTCCTCGGTGTCGGCATCGAGTGCGACAGCACCGCCGGTGGTTATCTGGCCGCCGGGACGGTCGATGTTGCCAGTGATGGCCATAAGCGCGATGATGCACTGCGCTTGTTGCATGCCGTTGGTCTTCTGGTCGGTGGCAAGCCCCCACTGGATCGTGGCTGCCTCCGCATTCGCATACAGGCGAGCCGCCCCGACGATGTCCTCGGCGGGAACGCCGCAGATCTCGGCAGCTTTCTCGGGCGGCATCGTGGCCACACGCTCGGCAAGCTGCTCGAAGCCGTAACACCATTTCTCGACGAACTCGTGATCGTAAAGACCCTCGCGAATGATCACGTCGAGCATCGCCATGCCGATAGCCGTGTCGGTGCCAGGGCGCAGCTGTAGGTGATAGGCCGCACGCGTCGTGAGCCAATTCACACGCGAATCGACCATGATGAGCCTGCTGCCACGTTTCATGAGGTCGATGACCGCATGACCAAACGCACCATCCGGATTCGATACCGTGGGAACCTTGCCCCACAACACGACTGCCTCGGGGATGTGATACTCGGGGTCATCGTAGCGGCCAGGCAGGCAGCCCGCGTAGTCCATCTCGGGGTAGACCAAGCCAGCCGACATGGTGCCGGCAGCTAGGCGCGGGAAATAGCAGGCATAGCCCGACTGTGTGTAACAGGCGTTGGGCGTCTGCCATACCATCGCAGTGTAGGTCATGCATGAAACGCCGCCTTCGCGCCCCGTGCCACCGAAGTTCACGAAGCTTTCCTTGCCGTACTTGCTCGTGATCTCCGTGTAGCGTTTTTCGATGAGATCGAGCGCTTCGTCCCAACTAATCTCCTCCCAGGCATCGGCCTGCCCGCGCTTGTCACGGTCTCGCTTCATCGGATGCAATATGCAGGAATTGTTGTACTCGTAATCCTTCAACGCGATGCAGCGTACGCACAAACGCCCCTGGGTGACGGGATGGTTCTCGTCTCCTTCGACCTTGACGAGGCGTCCGTTCTCATCGGTATAGAGCTTTAGGCCACAGCCGACCGGATGACACCCCGGTGGCGACCACACGCAGCTCCTCGTAACGGTTAGCCCCGTGTCCTCATCCGTGAATCTCCAGGGTTTCCCCAAGTCGTTCACGTCAGAGAGACTATCCAGCTTGACGGCCGGCGACGCAGTCTTTCTTAGCGCCATGTCCTGCTCCTCTCGCTCGAAACGTACAATGATTCGCCATAACGCAAGCATATGAGCGTGAAGGGGCGTCGAGAAGCTATCGCGTGGTGCCGTATAAGCAAACAGGCACGGACGCTGGGACCAATCACCGTAAGACTCGTACTTAGAGTACGGATTAGACAGCATTTGCTTGTCTTTGAGTACAAGTATCTACGGACATTTCCAGGTGATAGCTATAATTCTGCTGAGAACCCGTGCATTCGATTCCGTACTAAGTGTACGGCATAAGCGAAATGAGACGTTATGTTCCTGAGCATGGAAATACTGGCAGGAGACCTCGCGCAGTGGCATGCATCTGCGCATGTGCACGATGCGGAAGGAAGCAGGCAAATTCGCTATGCGACACCTGCCGGCACCCTACCGCTTGATGATGTCACTGCCTTGTATGCCATGCGCGCAAACGAACTTGCAAGTTGCGCGTCCCGAGCCAAGGGTGGCACCAACCTGCTATGCGTAGGTGTTCCCAACGAAGAAGACCTGCTTGCATGCGAGGCGCTCAACGTTCTGATACTCGACGCGCCAGAGAGCGACTTTAACCGTGCCCTCAAAGACTGCGCCGAGGCCATCGCCTGGTATGCTGTTGGCTTTACAAACCTTGCCGATGCAGTTGAACGTGGCGACGAGGAGGCGATGCGCCGCGCGGCCGCGCTCTTGCGCTATTGCCTACATGATGAGCCGGCGCAGGATGCCGATCCGAGCGCGCTTGCTGAACAACTCAATTTGCTGTTGCATCGCAATATAACCTCGTGGCAGCTGCTCGAGGACACCATTGCCGACTGGGGCTGGGACCTGCTCGATGAGTACCTTTGCGTAACGAGCACAATTCCCGATGGGGCGTTTCGCTCGATGCTTGCAACCATTCAACCCGAGGTGACAGACAGGGCGCCCGCGCAGGTGTATTTGCCCCAGGAGGAGTACCTAGTCGTCGTCGTGAATCTCACGCATGCCAAGATGGGGTATCGCGAAGCGGCATCCGAGGTCGCCGCGCGCTTACACGCCCTTTCAAAAGAAGCGCGCATTGGGGCGAGCAATCCATTCAGCGAGCTGCAGGACCTCTACTACTACGGCCAGCAGGCCAAGTCTGCCGTGCAAATGAGCATCGCCTTAAGTGCCGACGAGGACGTGTCAATCTTTCACGACCGCTTCCTTGACTTTGTGGCGCTACATCTATTGGAGACGTACCCACCGACGACGCTATTTCCGCCAGGGTATAGCCGCCTGCGCAATTACGAGCATGGCCAAGCACGCACAAGTTCATTGCTGCGCTTCCTCGATAGCTATATCGAGCATGACTTCCAGATGAAACCCACGGTTGCGGCAGAATATTGCTCGCGCACGACAGCATTCGACAAGTTACGCAAGATCAAGCAAATTACGGGCATGGACCTCGATGACCCCAATACGCGCGCAGCGCTGCGTCTGGCAACGCACGCAATCAGGCTCTCGAAGATATCGCCTCGTCAACCGGAGTAAGCGGAGCGAGAAGATTTCTCGACTCCGCTTCGCTCCGCTCGAAATGACAGCGGGGTGCATTCCTCCGCTCGAAATGACAGTAGGGGAGCATGCACCACTTCCCTTTGTCATTCCGACCGGAGGGGCCGCAAGGCCCCGAAGTGGAGGAATCTTATTTGCGGGCGTTGAGGGCGACTGCCTCGAAACGGACCGTCTCGGTCGAGGGAACGGTTTCGACCACCGTGCTGGAGGTGAAGCCACGGTCAGCCTCGACCGAATACGAGTCGATGACCTCGATGTCGTGAAAGCCCGCGGCCTCCATCTGGCTACGCAGCAAGTCCTC
>CABURF010000180.1 GCA_902493755.1 uncultured Coriobacteriia bacterium | reverse complement strand
TGCACGAAGTCGACATCGAACTGCTTGGTGAAGACCTCCTCCACCTGCTCGGGCTCGCCCTTGCGCAGCAGCCCATGGTTCACGAACACACAGGTCACCTGGTCGCCGATTGCCTTCGAGACGAGCGCCGCCACGACGCTCGAGTCCACGCCGCCGGAAAGCCCCAGGATCACGCGGCTGTCCCCCACCTGCTCGCGAATCGCCGCGATCGAGTCCTCGATGATCGAGTCCATCGTCCAGCTCTTCTCGAGCCCGCAGATGTCGAAGAGGAAGTTGGCGAGCATCTGGTTGCCGTGCGGCGTGTGGCGCACCTCGGGATGGAACTGCGTCGCGTACAGCCCGCGCTCGGCGTCCTCCATGGACGCGACCGGGCAGATGTCGGTGTGCGAGGTGATGACGAAGCCGTCGGGCACCTCGGTCACGGCATCGCGATGGCTCATCCACACGGTCTGCTCGTGCGGCGTATCCGCGAGCAGCCGCGAATCGGAGCCCGCGCGCGTGATCTTGGCCGGGCCGTACTCGCCCTTGTCGGTGTGCCCCACCGCGCCGCCAAGCGCCACAGCCATGGCCTGCTGCCCGTAGCAGAAGCCGAGCACAGGAATGCCCAGCTCGAAGATGGCCGCATCCACGCTGGGCGCGTCCTCGGCATAGACGCTCGCCGGACCACCCGACAGGATGATCGCCGACGGCGCCAGCTCGCGCACCTCGTCAGCCGTGATGTCGCAAGGCACGATTTCGGAGTAAACCCCCAGATCACGAACGCGTCGGGCGATGAGCTGCCCGTACTGCGCTCCAAAATCCAACACGATGACCAATTGCTGTGGGGTTGCGGACGTCGCCACGGTGCCTCCTCGAAGATGTCGAATGTCTCGGATGGATTCTACACCCTCCCCCGCCGTCACCGTGTTTCGCGGGCGTGAAATGTCGCGGCAGGGAGCGGTGCTGCTCAAAATGCCGGGCGCGTGACCAATCGCGGGCAAACCACGCCAAGAATACCCAGCGCGTGACCGCCGAGTGACACGATTTCGAGCTGTTGCGCCAAGGATACCGGTCACTGACCATCGACCTTGGCACAAGCCGGTCAGCCGCCCACAATCTTGGGCAGCGACAAATGTGACAGGGGGCCTGACCCCTGTCACATTCTGTCAATGGGAGTTATCCACAAATTCTGCAATTTTGACCTGCAGAGAGAATAATTTTATTCATAATTTGAAATAAAAAAGGCCGAATTCTCGCGAAAACGGCCGCTCTTTTTCGCAAAATCACGCGCATGACCTGCGGATATCTAGTTTTCCACAAAATTAATTTTTCAAGATATTAATTATTTCTATCTGTCAACTTATTTTTAAAATTTTTAGTGATACAATCGGTGTGCGGCAAGATTTTAACCATGAATGACAACTTGCCATAAAAATGGGGAACCACTCATGATCCTCCACTTTAATTGGCAGACGCCTCATTCGATGGTTGTTTTCGAACCCGAAAAACGGATGAGAGTTTTATCAGGAAAGGGGTGAGGAAAATGAGTGAAGAAAAGACGGCACCGGCGGCATCCGGCAAACAAGCGGCAAAGATGCTCGGATTCGGTGGCTTCTTCGCCATGACGGCATCGATGGTCATGACCGTGTATGCGTACCCCAACTTCGCATCATCTGGTCTGCATCTGATCTTCTTCCTCATACTGGGTGGTATCTTCTGGTTCCTCCCGGTCGCACTGGTCGCCGCCGAGATGGCGACTGTTAAAGGATGGGAAGACGGTGGCATCTATGCCTGGGTCGGCAACACCCTCGGCAAGCGCTGGGGTTTCGCGGCCCTGTTCTACCAATGGTTCCAGATCACGGTCGGCTTCGTGACCATGGCGTTCTTCGTCCTGGCCGCGATTTCGTACATCGTGGGATGGGACGCACTCTACAATAATCCGCTCGTCATGTTCATCGGCGTGGCGATTATCGTATGGGTGCTCACGCTCACGCAGCTCGGCGGTACCAAGCTCACCGCCCGCATAGCCAAGATCGGCTTCTTCGGCGGCGTACTGATTCCCGCCGTCGTTCTTCTGATCGGCCTGGTCGCGTACCTGGCCACGGGCGGCGTCTCGCAGCTGCACTTTGACGCGGGCGGCATCGTCCCCGACTTCACGAAGGTGAGCACGCTGGTCATCTTCGCATCGTTCATCCTCGCCTTCGCGGGCGTCGAGGCTTCCGCCTCGCACGTGAACGAGCTGAAGAACCCCGGCGAGATCTATCCGATGGTCATGATCGTGCTCTGCATCCTCACCATCGTGCTCGACACGCTGGGTGGTCTCGCGGTTGCCATGACCATGACCGAGGCGCAGCTCGACGCCAACCTCTCCACCGGCGTCGTCGTGGCGTTCGCCAACATATTCGACGCGCACTTCCACTGCGGATGGCTCGTGTACGTAATCGCGTTCCTGCTGGCCGCAGGCGTCCTCGCCGAGATCTCTTCCTGGATCGTCGGCCCGTCGCGCGCGCTGCTCGAGACCGCGAACGAGGGCATCATCCCGCGTAGCTTCGCCAAGACCAACAAGCACGGCGTCTCCGTCAAGACCGTCGTGGTCCAGGGCGTCATCGTCACCATCTGGGACGCGGTGCTCTGCGGGTCCATGGCACTGGCGGGTGGCTCGGGCTCGTCGATCTCGTACCTCACGGCAGTCGGCCTGACCGTCGTCATCTACCTCGTGGGCTACGTCCTGTTCTTCCTCGCCTACTTCAAGCTGGTGTTCAAGGGCAAGGACCACACTTGCGTGTTCCAGATCTTCGGCGGTACCGCAGGCAAGTGCATCGTCGCCGGCCTCGGTCTCATACTCACGGTCTTCGCGCTGGTCGTGTCGTTCTTCCCGCCGAGCCAGCTCAATGCGTCGTCCGGCACCGTGTACGTCATCACCCTGCTGATCTGCTGGGTCATCTCGGTGGCGATCCCGTTCATCATCTACGGCCTGCGCAAGCACTGGAACGGTGGCGTCGACCACAAGCCGCCCACGATTCCGGGCAAGAAGGATCGCGCCGCGATGGCTGCGGCACAAGACGCACCGGCTCCCGTCGGCAAGCACTCCATCCCCTCGCCCGCCGCCAGCACACAAGACGCGGCCCCCGCGGACACGCCCTAGAAGGAGTGATGTGTCGACGAACCATATCAAGCACGTAAAGGCACGTAAGTTCGTTCAACGTAGGTACCAAATCCGAAGCGATTCGGATAGTGATTAGGAGGAGATTATCATGACTGTTAAAGACATCGACCTCGTTTCGACCGAGGAACTGGCAGAGATGGACGCCCAGACCTCATACACGTCCCCGATCTTCGGCAGCTATGCCTCGGACGTCGAGATGCCCGAGACCAAGCTCAACAAGATGCCCATCGAGCCGCGTATCGCGAGCGAGATGATTCGCGAATACATCGGCACCGAGGGCAACGCCCACCAGAACCTCTGCACCTTCGTCCAG
>CABURF010000179.1 GCA_902493755.1 uncultured Coriobacteriia bacterium | reverse complement strand
TAGGAGACGAGCACGCGAGCGAGCGGACCAACCTCCATGGGCTCACCGTCGTAGCGAGGAGCCTTGGACCAGGTGTACTTGTCGTTGACGATTTCCTCGGCCTCGTTCTTGTAGTAACCGGGGAAGGTCTCGGGGAGTTCGGTCACGCCGACCGTGGGATGCAGCGGCTCGCCGCTGTCCTTGTAGTAGGCATGCGTCGTGCCCTCGGTGATGTAGGCACCATCGAACGGCTCGAGAACCGGGGCGCCACTCTTCATGCGGACGATGCCCGCGGGGAAGAAGCGGTCTTCGAGTTCACGCGACGGACGATCGAAGACACCGTAAGCCATAAAGTTGCCATGCTTGTTGTTACCGATGGTGGCAACGTCATTGAGGTAGACGCTCGCAATGGCGATGGCGTCGGGGATCATGACGTTGTCGACCCAGTCCTTGAGCTTCTTGGCACGGAACAGGATGTCGTCGAGCTTCTCGACGCTCGGGTACCAGGCGGTACCACCAGGGATCGAGGTCTGAACGTGCGGCATCTTGCCACCGATGATCGCGGAGATCTCGTCGGCAGTTGCCTGCATGTCGATGGCCTCGATGTAGTGCGCCGTGGCGATGAGGTCGACCTCAGCCGGAAGCTTGTAGGCCTCGGGTGCCAGACCATCCATGAACCAGCCACCGGACAGCCAGGAGTACTGGCCATTCTCGGCGAACTTCGCGAGGCGATCCTTGAGCGCGGCGAAGTCGGTCTGAGCAAGACCGAGAGTCTCGCACAGGGCGTAAGTCTTGTTGACGTCAGCCTCGAGTGCGTGCAGCGGGTTGACGTAGTCGAGCGCGCTCAGCTGATAGAACCACAGGATGTGGCTGTGCATGAACTGTGCGCCCTCGATGAGATTGCGGACCAGACGGCCGCCCTCGGGAATCTGGATGCCGTAGGCCTCCTCAGCCGCGAAGACGGAGGTATGGCAGTGCGAGACAGGGCAGACGCCGCAGACGCGCTGGGCGAGCATGGCCGCGTCATAGGGATCGCGACCCTCGGCGATGAGCTCGAGGCCACGGAAGAGGCCGCCGGAAACCCAAGCGTCGGTGACGACGCCGTTCTCGACTTCCATCTCGACGCGCAGGTGGCCCTCGATACGATCAACCGGATCGATAATAGAATGTTTAGCCATGTTTACTTACCCTCCTCAATGTCAACGATGACCTGCTCTTCGACGACAGGTACGGTGGAGGGTTCCTTCTTGCCGTGCTTGACGTCCCACTCGCGCTCCTTCTCGAACGGAGCACCGCCCTTGGTGCGGCCCGTAGCCTTCATACCGATACCATGGACGACGAGGGCGGCGGTCAGAAGACCGGTGACGCCGAGTGCAATCGGGGTCGGCTGGAATGCGATGCTGCCGAGCCTGAGGGTCTTGAGACGGCCCAGGAACGGGGAGTCAACGTCGATCCAGTTGCGGACCGTGGTGCGCGGGTCGCCGTTGCAGCAGCCGATGCAGGGGGCGCCAGAGGCGACGCACCAGCTCACGCGGCGGTTCCAGCGAACCTGCGGGCAGTTTGCCTTGGTCTGCGGACCCTTGCAGCCGAGAGCGTACAGGCAGTAGCCCTTGGCCTCTTCTTCGCTGCCGAACTCGTAGACGAACTCGCCGTTCTCGAAGTGGCCGCGACGCTCGCAGTTGTCATGAATGGTCTGGCCATACATGGAGCTCGGCATGTTGAACTCGTTGAGACCGGCAACGACGGACTCGGCTCCCAGCAGCAGGTACTGAACGATGACTGCAACCAGGTTGGCGGGATTGACGGGACAAGAGGGAAGGTTGACGACAGGAGTCGACACACCATTGTCCTTGAGGTACTTCTGGATACCCTCGGCATTGCCCGGGTTGGGATATGCCGCGCAGAAACCGCCGTCGACAGCGCAGGAACCTGCGGCGATGACGGCAGCAGCGTTCTTGCAGGTGTGGAGCAGGTGGCTCTCGTGCGGAGCGCAGGTGGGGGCACCCGCGATGCGCAGAATCTCGCCATCGTAGCGGGTCATGACAGCACCCTCGATGACGACGACGTACTTGCCCTTAGCGGCCTCGATCGTCTCCTCGCGAGCTTCCTCGAGGGAGTAGCCAGCAGCGGCAGAGAGGGTCTCGGCGTAGTTGAGCGCGAGATACTCGAGGAGCAGCGTTGCCGGATCGGGGTTATCAGACTGGGCAAAAGACTCGGTGCAACCGGTGCAAGAACCAAGCTCCATCCAGATGACTGGTGCGAGACCGCCTTGGCCCAAACCTCCGTTCGTACCGATAAGGGAGTTGCTCTCGATGGCTTCGGCAACATCGGCAGCCGTTACGCCTTCAATGCCGATTGCAGCTGCAATCGTGCCACAGAAGCCGAGAAAGGCGCGACGTGTCAAACCACGCGACTCAAGCGACTCGATAAACGAATCTTGCATAGATACCTCCATCTTCCAATCAAACTCGCCGCGCGTGCCCCTCACACGAAATCGCAGCGAAGCTATGACACCGAACCTACTATAAAGAAACCTCATTCTGTTACAGAGATAAAACGATTCGCAAACAATTTACGGGCGGTTTTGAGCCGTAAACGGGGGATAGTATTCTAGAATGGCTAGCATGACGTACGGATAAATATGACAGGCGGACGGCACGTGAAAAAGGAACGAACATATATCGCTAAGAACCGCAAGGCATTGCACGATTACTTCGTCGAGGATCGTGTAGAGGCCGGTATCGTGCTCACAGGCACCGAGGTTCGCTCGCTACGCGAGAATTCGGCGCAGCTACGCGATTGCTTCATCACGATTCGCAAGGGTGAGGCCTGGCTCAACGGTGTGCACATTGCCCCCTACAGCAACGGATCCATCTTCAATGTCGAGCCCGAACGTCGGCGCAAGCTGCTGCTGCACAAAAAGGAGATTCTTAAGCTCGAGCAAGAGGCATCCCAGCAGGGCTATTCGCTCATTCCGCTTTCGATGTACTTTACGGAGGAGGGCCGCGTGAAGGTCGAGGTTGGCGTTTGCAAGGGCAAGAAGCTTTACGACAAGCGTGCCTCTATCAAGGAACGCGACGCCAAACGCGAGATTGCCCGTTCCATGAAGGCCCGCAATCGGTAGACAGTGCGCCAAGAAACCGTGCGTGCTGACCACAAAGCGCCACGTTACGGGGTCATTGACCCGCAGGCTTGGCAACGCGCCAAGTTACGGGGTCACTGACCGTGGTTCTGGACAGAGCGCTCGTTTTCGAAAAAGCTCGTTTCCAGCTCGTCATTGAAAAACGCAGATAGGGCACATATACTCGAAAGGTGCTGTCACTATATGTGGTGCGTACTTTGAAAAGGGTTTGAAACTGGGGGTGACTGGTTTCGACAGGATAGTTTGAGCGAAGGGCAGCAGGCCGTGGTCTCCTCGCCACGTTAAACAGGGGTAAAGCCAATTAACTGGCAAAGTTGTTTCTTTCAAGGGTGCGCAGGCTCAGCCTGTCGCCCTGGCT
>CABURF010000178.1 GCA_902493755.1 uncultured Coriobacteriia bacterium | reverse complement strand
GCGAGAAGCTCGGAATTCCATCGGGCCAGCAGCACGAGTTGTGCCGCGGCATTCACGCCGAGCAAAACGCCATCATTCAGGCAGCGCGTTACGGTGTGTCCATCGAGGGCGCCACGCTCTACTGTACGACGCAGCCCTGCACCCAGTGCACCAAGATGCTCATCAACGCGGGCATAACCGAGATCGTCTACGCGGAAGGGTATCCGGACAATCTCGCACGTGAGCTCCTGGAGGAGTCCGGCATCATTGTGCGCCGCTTCGAGGCATAGAAATCCCCGCTCAGGAGCTTGTAAATGCACTCGTCAAAGGGCGCTTCACCGTTCACGGAATAAAACACAAAAACAATTCCGCTTTGCAAGATTGCCAATGCCTTTTGCTACAATCCCATATTGGTGTGCTTGATGCCGAGTCGCCGGTTTATCGGGGAGGAACGTGTTCGATGCCCATACTTTTCGGAGCCCTTACGGGACTTCTGGGTTTCGTCCCGCTGTTTCTCGCTTTTAGACTGGCACGCAAGCACCCGTCGACGAACACATTGGCTTTCGGCCTCTTCGGGCTGGGAGGTGTCTTCGTCTCGCTGATCATCTTGGTGGTTGGACTCATCATTTGTGCGATGACGGCGCGAGATGGACTGGTCGGCTTCGCCATCGCGGAGGCGGTTGTGTTCCTCGGCGCAACGATTGCCTTCGTCTTGAAGAGGAATTACGTCTTCAAGCGCGGTGGTGACAAGAACGAGACCCGAGTGAAGGGGGAGTAAGGTGGGAGACGCTCTAGGCGCATTCGTAGAGGAGGCCCAAGGCCTGTCTGCGCATTTTGAGCCCCAGACCGTGTTCAGCATCGGAGGCTGGAACATCACGCAATACGACATCTGGCTGTTCATTGCCCTTGCCGTCGCGTTGCTGGTGATCCTCATCGCTGCCAGGAAACTGCAGCTCATTCCGACCAACAAGTTCTGCAACATGGTGGAGTATGGCTACGAGTTCGTGAATCGCAACGTCGCGGAAGACGTCATCGGGCATGGTTTCAAGAAGCACGTCCCGTTCCTGGCGACTTTGTTCTTCTTCATTCTCATTTGCAACATGCTCGGCCTCGTTCCGGGCTTCAAGACGTCGACGGGTTCCATTTCGTGCACCTGGGCGCTTGCGACCATATCGTTCGTCTACTTCAACTTCTACGGTTTCAAGACCCTGGGAGCAGGCGGGTACTTCAAGTCGCTGTGCCCAAGCGGCGTTCCGGGTCCCATGGTTCCGGTCATCTGGTTCCTTGAGTTCTTCTCCATGGTCATCCGCATTCTTACGCTGGCCGTTCGTCTTTACGGCAACATGCTCGCGGGTCACATGGTCCTCGCGGTGTTCGGTATCGCGACCACGTGCTTCCTGCAGGTTGCGCTGTTCAGCGGCTCCATCGACCTCATCGCGGGCCTGCCGTCGGTGGCATGGTTCCTGCTTCTCGTCGTGATGTACGCGCTCGAGTGCCTGGTCGCCTTCATCCAGGCCTTCGTGTTCGCCATATTGTCGGCGTCGTACATCAACATGGCCACCCATCCGCACTAGGATGGACCTGACGCGAGACGCGTCCGCCGCAGCGCATGTGGCGTTTCTATTGGTGTCACAGCCGGTTGCCTTTCCGGCTGAGCATATTTGTCAGATGCCCCATAAGAGGAATGGGGTAGGAAAAAGGAGGAAGTTGTGGAAATCACGCTTGTACTCGCAGCACTGAAGGTCGTCGGTTACGGCCTGGCGGCCATTGGCCCTGGTATCGGCATCGGTATCGCCACCTACGGTCTTTGCGTCTCTGCAGCCCGCCAGCCCGAGATGAAGGGTCAGCTCATGGGCTACTTCTTCATCGGCGCCGCCATGTCCGAGGCGTTGGCACTGCTTGGCTTGGTCCTGTTCTTCATCGGTTAATCGTCTTGTACATGAGAGATTCTGATTTTAAGAATAGGAGGCAAGCGAAGTTGAAATGCAAGAATAAGGCAGCAAAGATCAGCAGCGCCGTTGTGTTCGCGGCGGCCTTTGCACTGGCTTGCCCTGCATATGCATTCGCTTCTGAGGGGGGCATCGACGCGATC
This sequence comes from uncultured Coriobacteriia bacterium, assembly GCA_902493755.1. Taxonomy (GTDB): domain Bacteria; phylum Actinomycetota; class Coriobacteriia; order Coriobacteriales; family QAMH01; genus QAMH01. The sequence goes on along the minus strand of CABURF010000178.1, from coordinate 1,410 downwards.
CTGCCCAAGATGAACGAATTCATCCCCATGCTCGTCGCCTTCATCATCCTTTGGATCGTCCTCGCGAAGTTCGGGTGGCCCCTGTTTGACGGCATGCTCGTGAAACGCGAGACGACCATCCGCGAGGCCCTCGAGAAGTCCGAGCAGGCACGCATCGAGTCCGAGCGCGTGCTCGCCGAGTACCAGGACAAGCTGATCGAGGCTCGCCAGGAGGCGGCCACGATCATCTCCGAGGCCAAGCAGCAGGCCGAGGCGCAGCGCGCCGCGACCACCGCCAAGGCCCAGGAGGAGGCCGAGAAGATCATCGTCAAGGCGCGCGAGGCAATGCAGGCGGAGAAGAACGCCGCCATCGCCGAGCTCCAGGCGTCTGTCGCCGATATCGCATGTGCCGCCATGACCCGCGTCGTGCAGGAGGACTTCACGGATGCGGATCATCGTAGGCTCATCGAGAAGAGCCTCGAAGAGATAGGTACGCTCAATGCCTAGGAATCGCCTGCTCATCAAGAAGGAAATCGAGGCATATGCCGAGGTCCTGCTCGAACTGGGCGAGTCCACCGATAGCGTGTACTCGATTTCGGCTCAGCTCGAGGAGATGAAGAAGGTCGTGCGCATGCACCCTGGTCTCAGGGATGTACTCGCGAACGACTCCATCGACGAGAATACGCGTGCGACGGTAATCCATGAGGTCTTCAAGGAGTTTTCCGTCGACATGATCAAGTTCGTCATCGTGATGGCCGAGCGTCAGGACATTCCGCTGCTCCCGAGGGTCGCGGAGTGCTATGACCAGATGGTCCAGGACAAGTACGACGTCGTCATCCTCGACGTCGCCACCGTCATTCCGCTCGACGACGAGCTGCGAGAGAAGTTTAAGAGTAAGTTTGCCGCCCAATTCGGCAAGGAGATCGTCCTGCGCGAGCATGTCGATGCCTGGCTGCTTGGCGGCACGAACGTGAGAGCAAATGGTAGGCGTGTCGATTGTTGCACTGCTACGCGAATCGAAAGGGTTCGTGCCGAGCTCTCTTCAGTATGGACTGGAGGTGAAAGGTAAATGGCGGAAATCACCGCGAGCGACATCGATCAGATTCTGCGTGAGAAGCTTGCTTCACTGCAGACCAACGTCGAGACTCGTGAGTTTGGTCATGTCATCCAGATCGGCGACGGCATCGCGCGCGTCGACGGTCTGAAGAGTGCAATGGCCGGCGAGCTCCTCGAGTTCGTCGCCCATGACGGCACGACTGTCTATGGTCTCGCCCAGAACCTTGAAGAAGACGAAGTGGGCGCCGTTCTCCTCGGCGACTACACCCTTATCAAGGAGAACGACGAGGTTCACACGACGGGCCGCGTCGTCGAAGTTCCCTGCGGCAAGGCATTGCTCGGCCGTGTCGTCAATCCGCTCGGCATCCCGCTGGA
>CABURF010000177.1 GCA_902493755.1 uncultured Coriobacteriia bacterium | reverse complement strand
TGAAGCGCCCCGGGATGGGATGCCACAGGTTGTGAACGGCACCTAAACTCGAATAGCACTCGGGAATGGAGTCGACGATAATGCGCAGGCCGATAAGGTCGTAAATCTCCGAAAAGCCCTTTTCCTTCTTCTTCATCTTCTGGTAGATGGAGTACAAGTGCTTGGGACGGCCGTATATCTTCGCGTCTGCGAGGCCCACGCGGTCGAGTTCCTCGCGCAGTGCCTCCATGGCCTGGGCGAGGTATTTCTCGCGTGCCTCACGCGTCTCGTTGACCATCTTCTGAACTTGCTGATATTTGGCAGGCTCGAGATAAAAGAACGAAAGGTCCTCGAGCTCCCATTTGATCGAGCCCATGCCGAGACGATTGGCGAGCGGCGCGTATATCTCCATGGTTTCGCGCGCCTTGAAGAGACGGCGATCCTCGCGCAATGCCATGAGCGTGCGCATGTTATGAAGCCTATCGGCGAGCTTGATGACGATGACGCGAATGTCGTTGCTCATCGCCATGAGCATCTTGCGTAGGTTGTTGACCTGCGCATGGCTAAGGGATTCGATCTCGAGGCTGTTGATCTTGGTAACGCCGTCCACGAGCTCTGCGACCGTATCGCCGAACTTCTTGCGGATGTCGTCGAGCGTATACTCGGTGTCCTCGACCGTGTCATGCAAGACCGCGGCACGCAAGGTGTCGCTATCCATGCGCAAATCGGAGAGGATGATGGCGACCTCGACCGGATGCATGATGAAAGGCTCGCCGGATTTGCGGAACTGGCCCTCGTGAGCATCCTTGGCAAAGAGGTATGCTTCCTCGATTGCCTCGCAATCCTCATCGGACAGATACGCGGACGCATTCTCGATGAGGACATCGATGCGATCCGTTGCCGGTTCATCATGTGCCTGTGTCGCTATGCTCTTCTGGTCGCTCACGTGAATCACCTCCTCTATATCTTATGCGCCTTTAACCTCATTGTCGGGCAGAATGGGACGATTGAACCTCTCGAGCAGCTCCTGCGCGTCGGATTTGAGCGCCCAGCTCTTGAATGCCCTGAAGGTGTCGAGCTCCTCGAGGCCCTCACGATAACGCACGGATTCCTCAAGCTCCATATGTCCCGGATTGGGAACGAGCGTGATATAGCGTGCGACACTCGCACCGCTCGTCTCGATGAAGCCAAGCTCGCGAAAGACGGAGATACCACAAGACACGCTCGACTCGTCGAGCTTAACGCGTCTGTCGAGCTTCATGGCACGCTCGGCGAGCTCGTGGTTGGTGCAGGAGAAACCAGCCTTCCCCTGCTTGGCCGCCTCTTGGGAAAGCTCGCGCAAGACGCGGTAGAGAACAACGAGAGCCTCGCGTGACGGTGCGCCCGACTCGAGGATGTTCTCGTTGATGCGAGCGTCCCCGTAGCCGAAGAGCAGGTGAATCGTCGCATCGCGCCCATCACGGCCAGCACGCCCGGACATCTGGTTGAACTCGATATCGTTGAAGGGAAGGTGGTAGAGCACGACATGCTCGATATCGGGAATGTCAATGCCCTCGCCGAAAGCGCTTGTAGAGATGATGCAGCGCAGCTCACCGCTCCTGAAGGCATCCTCTATTGCCTTTCGATCTGCCTTTGACAGGCCTGCATTATAGAAACCGACGTATGGGGCGAGCGCGGGCAGGCGATGACGCAACATGCGCGTGAGCGAGATTGATTGGTCGCGCGAATTGACATATGCGACGCATTTCTCCCCGTTTGCGACGATGCCCGCGAGATACTGCTCGCGATTGCGGATGTCGCGCCGATCGTCAATCTTGAGATTCTCGCGCACCGTCGGATCGAGGATGAGCTCCTCGATAGAGAGCACCCGGCATATGGTCTGGGCCTCGTCCGTACCGGCAGTGGCCGTGACGGCAAGCACGAGAGGGTTGCCGAGCGCATCGAGCGTGGTGGCAAGCCCGGCATACGCGCTACGATTGCCCGCACGCGCGAGGGCAACATGATGTGCCTCGTCCACGACGACGAAACCGATACGCCCGGATTGGGCGAAGCGGCCGGCATGGATGGCAAGGAACTCCGGCGTGGTGAGCACGCAATTGACGCGTCCCTGTGCCAGGCCCGCATAGACGTCCTTGCGCACCTCCTCGGAACTCTCGCCCGCAAGCACGGCTACGACGAGGCCGAACTGCGCGAAGACCTCCTGCAGATGAAAAGCCTGATCTGCCACGAGGGCACGCAAGGGGTAGATGAAGATGCTCGCCTTGCCCTCGAGAAGCGCCGTGCGAGCTGCATGCAAGTGGAAGATGAGGGACTTGCCGCGCCCCGTCGCCATGATGGCGAGCGTATTGCGTCCACGAGAAAGCGCATCGAGCGCGCGGGCCTGCGCCTCATGCAGCTCATGGTTGCCGATGAGCGCCGTACGCAGAGAATCCTCGAGCTCGGAAGGGGAAAGCGCCTGCCAACGTTCACGTGCCTCGTCAAGTGAGGAGCCGGCGTCACCGACAGGCTCCTTCAGGTCGAGGTCAATACGCCGTACGACGATGTTCACGCCATAGCTCCTGGTGGTCACGCCCGGATCGCGCACGCCGAGAGGGCCGGGAGAGCGCATGTCGGCATTCGCATCGAGCGGGCCACCCGTCAGGGCGCTCACAGCCGCGTCATAGGCAATGTCGGAATCCATGGCAGGGGCAAGCTGCTTGGCGAGATGCTTGTTGAGGTAACCGAGTTGCGTGCCGTCGAGCAAGGTCACGGCAATAGCGTTGGCATCGTACTCGTTGTGTGCATCGCGCCTGAGGACAAGCTCGACACCTGCCTCGAGCCCGGCGAGAACATCCTGGCGGTTCTCGTAGCTCACGCCCACGACTTTGGTGTTGAAACGCGCCACCTGAGTAATGCCTGCGTAATCGCCCGTCTCGCATATCTCATCTTGGGCGAGAAAGAGCTCGTCGATACGCGCGGACATGTCCGTCTGCAAAGGCACGTGGGAGCTCAGGAGTATGTCCTTTGTCATGAGCTTGGGATTTTTGCGACCGCGATACTCATCGACAAGTGGCTCGAAGATGACATCGCATATCGTATTGCAATCGACGAGCTCTTGAAGATTGTCTGGCCCGAAGTAAATACCAGGCACTTGCGCAATGCCGTCGCTTGCGTTGAAGCGGAAGTGATTGGCTTGCTTGCCGACTGCAGCACGGTCTTCGAGAAAGACATCGTGCAGGGCAAGCAGCGGCGTCGGGTTGCCATTGCCACAAGGCTGCAGCAGCTCGAGCTCGCTAAACTGCTCGACCGTGCACTCCTCGACGCGCGCAATGGTGTCGACATGGATGCCGGTATCGGGCGTCTCTTGCCGCATCTCGAGCACTTGGCTGCAAAGGCGCTGACGTAGCTCGTCGAGCTTGTTGGCAGGAAGCGTGATACCGATGGCCGCCGCATGACCGCCGAACTTCTCAAACAGGTCGGAGCATGTGCCGGCAAGCTCGAAGAGATTGATATCGCCATAGGTGCGTCCCGAGCCGCGGGCCTG
>CABURF010000176.1 GCA_902493755.1 uncultured Coriobacteriia bacterium | reverse complement strand
AGTTGGGCTGACGCTCTAGGTCAAGAGCAAGTCCCGTTCTTACTTTTAAGTGGGTAGTTGCCTGTCATAACGGATGACCATATTTTCTTCGTGTAGTGAAAGGTGAGGAGGAGCGATGAGCAAGAGATTCGAAAACAAGGTTGCTGTGGTGACGGGCGCGGCAAATGGCATTGGCCATTGCATCGTCTGTCGTCTTCTCGAAGAGGGGGCCAAGGTTGCCGCGCTCGACATCGAGGGCGATACGCTCGCGCGCGAATTTGAGGGTAACGAGAATATCGCGATCTATCCTCTCGATGTTGCCGATTACACCATGTGCAACAAAGTGGTCGGTGAGGTGCTCGAAACGTATGGACGCATCGATGTTCTTTTCAGCAATGCGGGCATCGTCGAACGTGGGAGCGTGCAGAGCACGACCGAGGAGGAATGGCGCCGCGTCATTGACATCAACCTTAACGGGTGCTTCTGGATGGACCAAGCCGTGGCAAAGTCGATGATTGAACGCGGAATCAAAGGCGCCATCGTCAACACGAGCTCATGCGCGTCGCGCACGGTCTCCAAGAACACCGGTGCGTACGCCGCCAGCAAGGCCGGCGTGTCCCAGTTGACCAAATGGCTCGCCCTGGAACTTGCCGAACATGGAATCCGTGTCAATGCCTTCGGGCAAGGCACGAGCATGACGCGTATCACCGAGGGCACGAGGAATGATCCCGAGCGGAACGCGCAGTTTCTCGCCAACATTCCCATGGGTCGCTATGGCGCTCCCGAGGAGGCCGCAAATGTCGCGTTGTTCCTGGCAAGCGATGATGCTTCCTACGTTACCGGCGAGACCTTGGTTGAGGATGGCGGGTTCACGCTGTTCTAGGATATTGGAGGAATCAATCCATGGGTGGCTTCGAAAAACTTATGTCTCCGCTGGAGATTACGCCGAAGATTATCTTCAAAAACCGCATCATGAAGACGGGTCAGTCAACGTTTCGCTGGAACGATGACGGCACTGCCGATGGAAGCGCGGCAATCGGTTTGTACGAGAGCATTGCCGCAGGTGGAGCGGCAGCCGTGGTCATCGGCGGCGTTATGTGGGATGACATGCCTGGGCGTTACTGCAACGTTTGGGATGACAAGTTCATTCCGGGTTTGACCGAACTCGCAGAGGCCGTGCATCGTCACGATAGCTATATCATAGGTCAGCTTCATCACGGTGGGCCTTCTGCGGCCGTGCTCGGCGAAGGGAGACCTTTCAGCTCGTCGACAATCGAGACCGAGGACCTTCCCATTCCCGAGCCCGAGGGACGCGCGACACGAGGACTCTCGGTTGATGAGATTCACGAGAAGGAGAAGCTCATCGTCGAGGGCGCCGTGCGCATGAAGAAGGCCGGCTTCGATGGCGTCGAGGTGCACGCCGCACATGGATATCTGCTCAACAGCTTCTTGAGCCCCATATGGAACAAACGCGATGACGAGTACGCCTTCGAGGACATCGCCAATCGCACCCGCATCATGGCGGAGCTCTATCAGATGATTCGCGATGCGTGCGGTCCTGACTTCCTCATCGGTACGCGCATCAACGGTATCGAATTCTCGCCCCTGACGGGCAATAACGGTATCACGCCCGACATGGCGCGTGACACTGCCATAGCGCTCGAGATGATCGGATACCAGTACATAAGCGTGACCGGCTACGGCTATGGTAACCTCCCGTTTCGCTTCATCCCCGACTACTTCCCGTATCCCGATCCCGAGCCCCACATGCGACCGTACATGAAGGACTTCGAGGACATGGGCCTGCTGCTTCCGGCGGCAAAGTACATCAGGGATGCCGTAAAGGTGCCCGTCGTGTGCGTCGGTCGCATGGACGAGGTCAAGGGCGAACGCGCCCTCGAGGAGGGCTATGCCGATATCATCGGCTTCGGCCGGTACCTCTGGGCCGATCCCGAATTCCCCAACAAGGTGAAGGAAGGCCGCATCGACGAGATTCGCCGCTGCAATCGCTGCGGGTCATGCCAGGACCCACTTGTCTCCCCGCGCATCTGCCGCGTGAACCCGGCTCTCGGACGCGAAAGGGAGCTCGCGCTCACGTCCGCTGCAGAAAAGAAGAGGGTCATGGTCATCGGCGGCGGTCCCGCCGGCATGCAGGCGGCAATCGACGCTGCGGCCCGTGGCCATGAGGTCGACCTCTACGAGAAGTCCAGTGAGTTGGGCGGCAGGCTCAAGCTGGCGTCGATGATCAAGGGCAACAAGGTAGAGGACATCATGCCCATCCACGATTACCTTATTACCATGGTGGGCAAGTCCGACGTGCGCGTGCATCTCAACGAGGGGGTCTCGCCCGAACTCGTCAGACGCGAGAGGCCCGATGTGGTCATGCTCGCCAACAGTTCGCCGTACCTGATCCCCGACATTCCCGGTATCGACGGCAGCAAGGTGTACACCATCCCCGGGCTCTCGAAGCTCGCGAAGCTTCCCCTCAAGCTCTTCGGTCCCGAATTCGTGAACAAGGCGAGCAGGCATTTCATGCCCGTGGGCAAGAAGATAGTCGTTTTGGGTGCCGGTGCCGAGGGTGCACAGTGCGCGACGTTCATGGCCCATTGCGGAAAGGACGTCACGCTGCTCTCGGAAGACGATGACATTGGCGGATTGGTTCCCGTGCCCTATAAGGTACGTTTGGAGCCCTGGTTCGAGGAAAACGGCGTCAAGGTCGTGCGCAACGCCACATGCAAGGAGATTCGCAAGGGACTCGTCATCGCGGAGGTGGATGGCAGAGAGCGCGCCTTTGGCTGTGACAGCGTGCTCGTCATGCTTCCCGAAAAGCGCGATGCTGCGTTTTGCGATGAGCTCAAGGCGACAGGTGTTGAGGTCGTGGAGATTGGCTCCACGCTGGGAGGCGACAACGCCTTCGTCAAACATGCCATCATTGACGGCAGAGAGGCCGCATGCCGGATTTAGTCGTTTGACCCATTGCTCGAGGGCTTCTCGTTTTGCTCGAGGCGGGAAGCCTTTTCCTCTATATCTTACCTTTTGGTAAGGACTAACTTATTTGTGCGTTATTGAGCGCCGTTCCCTGCCGGCCATACCATTCTCTTTAGATGGGATACATGCATCTTCCCGTAGCTCGATCGTGTCAATCGCAATGTCTTGCGCGGGTGCAGATGCAGATGGGAAGACGCCTTGCGACGGCAGGCTCCCGTACATGGAGCAGCTTGTTTCGGGGCGTATGGAGGTCTTTACGAAAGGGGAGCACGTATGGCAAAAGAGCTTCAACCCGTCCAGAAGAACGCATCGCTTTTCAAGTCGATACTCTCTGGATGCCTGGGCAACGTCCTGGAATGGTACGACTATGGTCTATACGGTTACTTTGCGGTTGTCATTTCCGCGGAGTTCTTTACCTCCGAGGATCCCGTTGTCGGCATCCTCATGAGTTTCATGGTGTTCGGCGTCGGCTTTGTCGTGCGTCCCATCGGTGGTCTCATCATGGGGGCTTACGCGGATAAACACGGGCGTGTGAAGTCGCTCACCGTCACCATCATGGCAATAGGCATATGC
>CABURF010000175.1 GCA_902493755.1 uncultured Coriobacteriia bacterium | reverse complement strand
GCTGGTCTCATCCCCCTGGCCATGTGTCTTATTCTCCAGACCGGGCATGTGGCCGTTGCCGCTTTGACCGTCTCGTTCGTTGCGGGCATCATCATGCTCATGCGTTACTTTGCGCATGTGGAAGACACGATTATCGACGTTGCGCTTACGCTTTTTGGCTATCTCTACACAGGTCTCATGCTCTCTTCCTTCGTGATGCTGCGTGGTGTCATTCCCGGTTTCGAGGGAGGGCTCATGTGTTTTCTGGTTTTGGGAAGCATCTGGGCCAATGACGGTTTTGCCTATCTCGGAGGTTCGGCCTTTGGCAGGCATAAGTTTGCCCCGCACATCTCACCCAAGAAGACCTGGGAGGGCGTTGCTTGCGGCATGGTGTTCAGTGTGCTTTTCTGGGTGCTCATCGTCGTCTTCGTTCCCGATTGTGGTTTCGGCTGGATTTGGGCTGTCATTTCCGGTCTGGTTGTGGGTTATGCGGGCATTATCGGCGATTTGACCGAGTCCCATATCAAGCGCGGGTTTTCTGCGAAAGATTCGGGTGACATCATGCCGGGGCACGGAGGTCTGCTCGATCGCTGTGATTCGGTCATCTTCGGCTCCGTGGCAGCATACGCCATGGTCGCTGGTGCTCCCTATATTTTCTCGTTCATAGGGTTCGCACTGTAGGAAAGGAACACGCATGAACAAGATGCGTCTCGTCATTCTGGGCGCGACCGGTTCTATTGGCACGCAGGCGCTCGATGTCGTACGCATGCATCCAGACAAGCTCGAGGTCGTTGCGCTTGCGGCAGGCCGGCGTGTCGATGAGATGGTGCGCTATGTGCAGGAGTTTGGCTGCAGGCACCTTGCCTTCGGCGATGAGGCTGTGCGTGATGCCCCTGCGCTGGCACAGCTTGACGATGGCGTGTTCGTCGATTTTGGCGCGCCTGCCGTTGCGGCCCTCACGCAACTTGACGATGTCGACATCGTGCTTAACGCGCTTTCCGGCGAGGCTGGCATGCGCGCGTCGTACGACACGCTCAAGGCGGGTCGCACTCTCGCGCTCGCCAACAAGGAATCGCTCGTCGTAGGCGGCGATCTCATCATGCCGCTTGCCACGCACGAGACCCTGCTTCCCGTCGACTCCGAACACTCGGCGATCTACCAGTGCTATCTGGGGGAGTTTCCCCATGACGCACGCAAGATCTGGCTCACCTGCTCGGGTGGCCCCTTCCGTGGCATGACGCGCGACGAGCTTTCGCAGGTGACGGCTGCGCAGGCGCTCGCACACCCCACATGGAACATGGGCCCCAAGATCACCATCGATTCGGCGACGCTCATGAACAAGGGCCTCGAGGTAATCGAGGCGCAGCATCTCTTCGACGTGAAAACGGATGACATTCGCGTCGTCGTGCATCCGCAGTCATGCGTGCATTCGATGGTCGAGTATGTCGATGGCTCGGTCAAGGCTCATCTGGGCGTTGCTGACATGCGCATACCCATCCAGTTCGCGCTGAGCTACCCGCATAGGTGGGAGAGTCCGGCAGCGCAGGTTGATTTTACCCAGATGGCGTCACTCGAGTTCCTCGACCCGGATTTGGGTACTTTCCGCTGCCTGACGCTCGCGCTCGAGGCGGGTCGCACAGGCGGCACGCTTCCCTGCGTGATGAACGCGGCAAACGAGGTCGCCGTGGCGGCCTTCCTTGCCGATGCCTGCCGCTTGACCGATATAGACGCCACTGTTGAGCGGGTCATGGAGCAGGTGGGGAGCGAACCGGTCGAATCGCTCGACCAGCTCGAGGACATCGATGCGCGCTCCCGTGCGCTCGCGTCCGGCATTCTGGCGAGGGGATAGTCTTTTTCCGTGAATATCCTCGCGATTATATTCTGGTTCATCGTCATTATCGGTGTGCTCACGCTCGTGCATGAGCTTGGCCACTTTATCGCCGCGCGGGCCTTTGGCGTGCGCGTGACAGAGTTCATGATCGGCATGCCGGGCCCTAACATCGGCTTCGAGAGAAACGGCTGCCGCTATGGCGTCACCTGCATTCCGCTAGGTGGCTATAATCGCATCGCGGGCATGGAAGGTGGCACCGAGGATCCCAATCTGGCCAAGGTGCTTGCCTACGTATATCGTCACGGAACGGCCGACGTCGCTCATGTTGCACTCGGCTGCAACATCGATGAGGAGTCTGCGGAGCTGGCACTTGCCATACTCGATGGGTGGGGTTCCGTCCTTGCGCCCAAGAAGCGCGACCCTGGTGACATCTATTCCGCACCGGCACGCGATGGATTCGAGCTCGGGCAGGCGCGTGAGGTCGATGATCCGCAAGCGTTGCTCGACGAGGAGCGCTCGCATACCTATCGTGCGCTGTCGTTCCCCAAGCGCCTCGTCACGCTTTTTGCCGGTCCGTTCATGAACGTCCTGCTCGCCTTCATTCTGCTTATTGTCATCTTTTGCGGTATCGGCTTGACCGTTTCATCGACGACGCTTGGCGATGTCGTCGAGGGCAGTCCTGCGCAGGAAGCGGGTTTGCAGGCGGGCGATACCATCGTTGCCATTGACGGCATCGATGTGCCTGATTGGCAGACGTTGGCCACCGCCATCACCGGACTTGTGCCGGGCGAGGCGATCGATGTCGCCTACGAGCGCAATGGACAGATGACGAGCGCGACGCTCATTGTCGGGATGGATGAGAACGGCTCGCCGCGCCTCGGCATATACGCGGGACAGGAGCAGTATCGTCTGCCGGTTGGCCAGGCACTGACCGCGTCATGGGATTATCTCGTGCTCACCGTGCAGGGCTATCTCAGTCTCTTCAACCCCTCTACGGCGGGCGAGACGCTAAGCCAGTCGACGTCGGTCGTGGGTATTGCCGTCATAAGCGAGCGGGCGGCATCTGCCGGCCTCGTGCCTCTGCTCTACATTATCGCCATTGTCTCGCTTTCGCTCGCTGTCGTGAATCTGCTTCCGTTGCCACCACTCGATGGCGGCCGCATTCTCATTGAGGTCATCCAGCGCATCACGCATCGTGCGGTGCCGGCGCGCGTCGTCAATGCGATTACCCTTATCGTCATCGCGCTGCTACTCGTTTTGTTCGTCTTCCTGTTGCGGCAAGATATCGTCAACTTCTTCCTGAAGGGGTAGCTCATGGACTTCAAAACGCCTCGTAATGCGACGCGACGCGTGCATGTCGGCAAGGTTGCCGTTGGGGGAGGCGCACCTGTCAGCGTGCAGTCGATGACCAACGTCCCAATGATCGAAGGGCCGGATGGTCCGTGGCTTGACGTTGCGGGCAATCTCGCGCAGATCGAGCGTCTGGCAAGCGCCGGTTGTGAAATCGTTCGCGTTGCCATTCCCAATCGTGCCTCGATTGCGCGTTTCGGACAGGTCGCAGAGGCAAGTTCGCTTCCCGTCGTTGCCGACGTTCACTTCGATTATCAGATTGCGGTGGGAGCCTGTCATGAGCATGCGGCGGGTCTGCGCATCAATCCAGGCAATATCGGTGCCATGAACAAGGTCGATGCGGTCATAGAGGCGGCGGGGGAGGCCGGTATTCCCATTCGCA
>CABURF010000174.1 GCA_902493755.1 uncultured Coriobacteriia bacterium | reverse complement strand
TATTTGCTGGGCATTTTCGACAATCGCGGCTGCCGAGTCCTCGATTCTAAGCGAGGGGCTCGCAAGCTCGGTCGATCTCTCGGAGCGTCACCTCGCGTATTTCACCTACCATCGGCAAACTGATCCCCTTGGCGGGACAAAGGGGGATTCGGCCAAGGCTACGTATGCTGGATATTCGCAGGCGTTTGCGGGGGCGAGCGACCTGTATCTTGCCTCGGGCGGAAACAACGAGATCACCCTTCACGCGCTTGCCTCGTGGACCGGAGCCGCCAACGAGGGCAGCGCTTCCTTCAGCGAACTCCTTAATCGCTATGAATCGATTGACCGGACATTGTCCGAAGAGGAGCGAAAGGCTGCCGTGGAGAAGTTCCTTGCCGATACGGCGCTCGACAGCTCCCTTGCCTACGACGATTCCTACCATCTGGAAAACGGCTATATGATCGCTATGGAGGACAGGAACGATGTCAAGCAGGCGATTATGAAGTACGGCGCTGCTGCTACGCTGATCAACTCGAATCAATCCCTGCAGTACTTCAATTCCGCGCACAGCGCTTACTACAATTACGAATCTCAGGATACCGATCATGACATTGCCATTGTCGGCTGGGATGATGATTTCAGCGTCAATAACTTCGGACTTGACGATGGATGGGATGGCACGGCGGCTACCTCGGCGCCCTTGATTGCAGGCGATGAGTCCAAGGATGTGACATTTGATTCCCAGGGCATCGCGTGGGTGAAGTTTGAACCTGCTACCCCCGGGTTTTACGACGTTTCCTGCACGGCATCACAGGAAGGCTCGCAGAGTTACATCGCCGAAACCGTGTACAAGCTGGATGGGCAAAGCGGTAACCCGATTTGGGTGAATAAGGCGGTCAACGGGATGAGCGATTCGACCTGTTTTCTCGAAGAGGGCACGGCATATTACGTCAAGCTCGCGAGAGAATACGGCAACGCGACGGACTGTGCGGTGCGCATGTCTCCCACGCCTGCTGATGTCTCCACGCCCGATTCCGTGACGCAAATTTCAAACGGCCAGAAGGTCACCATGCCCGCTCCCGACGCAAGCGGCTATAGGTGGCTTTTGTTCACGCCGACGAAGAGCGGTTCATACACGCTAGGTCCCGATCCGTGGGACGAGTCATTCGAGGTGACACTATATTGCGGGACCATCGATGGCGGGTTGCTGCAGCGGACGTGGGTCGCCGCGGGTAACACTGTATCTCTCAAAGCCGGGCAGACGTATTATCTGCGCTGCGATAGAGGCGCGGACACGGTGACCTCCTTGTCCATCGACTTCTTCGAGGCCGATGACGCCGTAAGCGCGGATCCCCGCTTTCCCGGATTTGATTGCGCGACAAGACCATCATCGAATGGCGCCTGGCTGTGCAAGAACAGCTGGGGAACGAACTTTGGCGAAGACGGTTATTTCTGGATTTCCTACGAGGATGCCTGCCTCAACAGGCCCGATTCGAGGGTGTATGTCTACGACATGGCGAAGGCCGACAACTACGACAACAACTACCAGTACGATGGTTCGCCGGCACCGTTCTACAACACTCTGCCTTCCGGCGGCAGTATCGCCAACGTGTTTACGGCAAAGGCCAACGCGCAAGGTGGCGAGGAGCTGAAGGCGGTCTCGCTTGCCATCTATGACGTTAACGTTGGCTACTCTATCCAGATATACGTGAATCCAACCGACTCGGACGACCCTACGAGCGGCTCGCCGGTTCTCGCGACGCCGGCGCAAGGACGGCTCACTTACGGAGGATTTCATACCATCGAGTTGCCGAGTGGCATTCCGCTATCCCAGGGAACGACGTACTCGGTTGTCGCCACCCTCTCTCATGCGGACGGCTCGGCCATAAACTACGCGGTCGACACAAGTGGCGGCATTGGGTTCGCGAGCTTCACGAGCGAGTGCCTGGAGGGACAGAGCTTCTCGCTGGACTCGCAAGCTGCGGCATGGCATGACCTGTCGCAGGTCATTCAAGGTGAGGGAGAGACGTCTGGTAGGACCGCACGCATTAAGGCGTTTACGGATAACACGGATAAGCCCCAAGCGCTCAGCATTCCCATTTCGAGCACCGATATCCAGGTGACGGGGGTAAGTGAATTGCAGAAGCCGGTCGTCTCCGTTTCCTACGGTGGAGTCACCTTGTCCGAGGGAAGGCATTATTCGATGGCTTCCCGATATGATTCGAAAAGCGGTCTCATCACGATAGACGTGACGGGTCTGGATGTGTATTCGGGCACCAAGACCATCACATACCAGAGCACGCCTGCCGAGCCGGTTGACCCTACGCCGGATGACCCCAAGCCTGACGAGCCTATCCCAGTGGACCCCAAACCCGATGACCCTGGCGCAACCGACCCCGAGCCGGTCGGCACCCAGGCCATGTACCGCCTCTATAATCCCAACTCCGGCGAGCACTTCTACACCGCCTCTCCTGTGGAGCGTCAGGCGGTTATCGACGCGGGCTGGAATGACGAGGGCATCGGCTGGACGGCTCCGACCGAGGGTATCCAGGTCTACCGCCTCTACAATTCGTTTGCCGGCGAGCATCACTACACGTCTTCCGAGGTCGAGCGTGATGCGCTTATGGCCGCCGGATGGGCGCTCGAGGAGGGCGGCTGGTTCTCCGATTCGGCAGAGGCCGTCCCCCTATATCGCACCTACAATTCCAACGCCTACGCCAACAACCATCACTACACGACCGACCGCGGCGAGTTCGAGATATTGCTTTCCCTCGGTTGGCGGAACGAAGGCATCGGCTGGTACGGCGTGAATACCGGATAGATGTTCGGTCTGCGGGTTCTTTTGTCCCCTCGCAAAAAACCATCGCACGTTCCTCATAATCTGCTAGAATCAATCACCGCGCATTCGGGATGTGGCTCAGCTTGGTAGAGCGCTCGCTTCGGGAGTGAGAGGTCGCTGGTTCAAATCCAGTCATCCCGACCAGATTGCCAGCAGGGGGTTTCTGCATTCGCCAGAAGCCCCTTTGTTTTATTATGGTGCGATACGTGGTAGTCTTGCACTCGCTGTTCGAGCGATGCATACACGCAAGCTTTGGAGGATATGATGAGGATTCCCTTTCTGGGAGGCATTGGCGTTCCTGAGCTGATCATCATTCTGATTGTGGTCCTGCTTATCTTTGGTCCCAAAAATCTGCCCAAGTTGGGAAATGCCATTGGAAAGACGTTCAAGAGTCTGCGAGACGGTATGGACGGCAAGAAGAAGGATGACGCCGCTGCTGATGCGCAGGATACGGCCGAGGTTGTCGAGGACGCTTCCGCTAAGGACACGCCTCAGGTCGAGGCTGTCGAGGAAGCTGTCGTGGAAGAGACGACGGAGCCGGAGAAGGCTCCTGCGGGCAAGGCCGAGTAACACTTACCTAACCACTGACCCGTGTATATGCGCGGGCACGAGATAGAGACGAACGGAGATACCATCCCATGGCGAACAACGCAAACGATGTAGTCCTGACTGCGGACGGCAAGGCAAAGCTCGAGGAAGAGCTTCATTACCTCGAGACCGAGAAGCGCGACGAGGTTGGCGAGCGCATTCGCATCGCGCGCGAGTTCGGCGATATCTCCGAGAACTCCGAGTACGAC
>CABURF010000173.1 GCA_902493755.1 uncultured Coriobacteriia bacterium | reverse complement strand
CTCCCGCAAAGAATTACAGTTGAGCGGAAAAGCTAACGACCACGAAGGTATCGATGAAGACGCCAATCATGGCAACCGTGCCCTGGTGATGTGGATTCTTGACGTCGGCGAGCGCGTGCGCGTGCGGCGTAGAGCCCATACCGGCCTCGTTGGAGAACAGGCCACGTTTAGCACCCTGACTGATGGCGGCGATGATGCCAAAGGTCACGCCGCCAACTTCGGCCTGCGGATTGAACGCGCACTGGAAGATAAGCGCAAAGGCACCCGGCAGGTTCTGGATGTTGAGAACAAGAATGACGAGACCGCCGATGAGATAGATGATAGCCATGATGGGGACGAGCTTCTCGGTAACGGATGCCAGACGCTGCACACCGCCGAGGAAAACGAGCCCCGCGAAGAAGACGATGAGTAGGCCCATGACCCAGGTGGGAATGCCAAAGGCGGTGTTGCAGGTAGCGGCAATCGAATTGGATTGGACCATGCAGCCCATGAAGCCGAGGGCCAGGATGATGGAGACGGCAAAGAACCCCGCGAGAAACTTGCCACCCGCACCCGTAAAGGCCTTGGTGATGTAGTAGACCGGGCCGCCATGAACAGTGCCGTCCTCATCGACCTCGCGCGTCTTCTGGGCGAGAACGGCCTCCGCGTAGTTAGTCGCCATGCCGAGGAAGGCAATGAGCCACATCCAGAAGATGGCACCTGGGCCGCCAATCAGAATGGCACCGCAGGCGCCGACGATGTTGCCCGTGCCGACCTGCGCAGCAACCGCCGTGGCAAGTGCCTGGAACGAGCTAATGCCGCTTTTCTTCTTGCCACCGAAGAGATTGAACTCCCCGAAAACGCGGCGCATGCCCTCACCGAAGAAGCGTATCTGCACGAACTTCGTGCGGATGGTGAAGACCAGGCCCATAGCCACGAGCAAGATAATGAGCACGTAGTTAGACAGATAGGTGTTGATGGTTACGACGATGTCGTATAGGACGTCCATGAGAAAAACCCTCCCTCGCACAATAAACAACGCTGCCAGAGAAGGTCAAAAATGTGCCTCTGTCCTTTTGCCTGAGAGTTTCGGCCCTCACGAGCCTTGCACCTTCGGCACTCATTTAAGAGATTCTCCAGAGTTTTCTCCACTCCCGGTCTCGCGCCCAAGCTGGATTCCGGAAGCTTCGCAGAAAAAACACAGCGGCGAGATTATGGTGCAAGATCGTCATCCGCGCAAGGGGCATTTTTGTCCATCGGACAAGATGCGCGCCGTGGAGCAGAATGAGACGGTTGCTCAGGGACGTTGTCTCATTTTGAAAATGAGACAACGTCCCTGAGCAACCGTCTCATTCTGCATTGAGCCGTCCGGTCGTTTATCATGGATGCAATGCACCACGAAACCAGATGATGGGACAGCATATAATGAAGCTCTTGCTTGCCGAAGACGAGCAGCGCATGGCAGAGGCACTCCTGGAGTTGTTGCGCCAAGAGGGCTATGACGTCGATTGGTTTGCTGACGGCACCGAAGCACTGCTAGCGGCACAGGCAAACGTCTACGACGCTCTCATCCTCGACGTGATGCTTCCCGGTTCCGACGGATTTGCCATCACAATCGCCCTGCGGTGCGAGGGCATCTCGGCCCCCATCCTCATGCTCACTGCCCGAGGAGAGCTCGAAGATAAAGTGCAGGGGCTCGATAGCGGAGCTGATGACTACCTCACCAAGCCATTTCTCACCGAGGAACTGCTCGCGCGCCTGCGAGCCCTCGTACGTCGCAGCAGCGGCATGAATGACGACACGCAGCTTTCTGGCGGTGACATCACCCTTGATGAAGCGACGCTCACCTTGCGCAACATCCATACCGGCGAGAGCGTGCGACTTGGCGACAAGGAGTTTCGCATCTTGGAGTACTTCCTGCGCAATCGCGGTCGCATACTCACGCGCGACCAGCTTGCGCAACGCGTCTGGGGCTACGACAGCGACACGGAGTACAACAAGATCGAGGTCTACCTCACATTTACGAGAAAGAAACTCGCGTTCATCGAGTCGGCCTCGAAAATCAAGGCCGTGCGTGGAGTGGGCTACGAGCTCCAACTTCCGCCCGAGGTGTAGTCATGAAGACGTCCTCGCTGTTCGCACAGTCCCGTCGCCGCATCATCGCCGCCATCATGGCCGTACTCGTGACGCTCTTCGTCGCCACCCTTGCCGCTATCTACGCGTTCAGCTACGCCGAGGTCTATGATCGCAACACGCATATGCTCGAAAGCTACGCGGCGAACTACCAGGCCAACCGTCTCCCCTCCGGATTCGTGCGGCCCGATAACCTGCGGCAACGCCAGCAGGAAAAGTCCTCCGCCTCGGCGCCGTTCTACGCCGTGCTCTTCGATGCCACCGGATCGGTGGTGTCCGTGGAGAGCATTAATGCGAGTGGATACACAGTCAACGAACTCGTCGACTTTGCCCATAACGCGCTTGGCAAGAACGAGCGCAGCGGGCTCGAGGGCTCGCTTATGTTCGCCGTGGAACGCACCGCAGGATATACGCTCGTCGCTTTCATGGATAACACCCTCGTGACCGAGAGCATGGGGACTCTTTTTCGTTACACGCTCATCGTGGGCCTTGTCATGCTCGTGCTGCTTTTCTTCGTGGCCCGCTGGCTTGCCGAACGTATCGTGCGGCCTATGCAACAGGCCTACGAAGCGCAGCGTCGCTTCATCTCGGACGCGGGGCATGAGCTCAAGACGCCCGTCGCGGTAATGGAGGCAAACGCCGAGCTCCTCCAACGCGAGGAGGGAGACAACCCTTGGCTTGCGAACATCCGGCATGAAAACGATCAGATGGGCGTACTCGTAACGCAGCTTCTGGAACTCGCTCGCACCGAAAGCAACGCGATGACGCGCGAGAAGGTGGACTTGAGCCGTATCGTCGAGGCCGAATGTCTCTCCCATGAACCCGTTGCCTTCGAGCGTGACATGCAACTCGAAAGCAAGATATCGGATAAGGTCGAAGTAAAGGGCAACGCACCTGAGCTTTCGCGCCTTGTCGCCATACTGCTTGACAATGCCATAAGCCATGGAGCGGCAAACACGACGGTGAGGCTATCGCTTGCGCACGTCAACGCCACCGCGCAGATCTTGGTAAGCAACGCAATAGAGCCCAAAGACACCGAGCGCTTGAAAGACGCCAGGCTCTTCGAACGCTTTACGCGCGGTGATGAGGCCCGCACGAGTGAAGCGGCTGATAATACGAGCTCGCATTACGGACTCGGACTTGCCATCGCGCAAAGCATCGTCAATGCACATGGCGGGACAATCGACGTCGCCCTCGACGAGCAGTCCCCTTCTATAACCTTCACAGTGCGTATCCCCACGAAATAACGAAATCGCGCGGTTCACGAGGATTCAATCTTTGTTCAATGTTATCTCCCTATCATCTCCTCCCGAAAGAATGGGAGGAAGACGCGATGATAACGAACACATTCAAGCGATGCGAGAAGAAATACCTGATAGACGCACCGCAAAGGCAGGCAATCGAGCTGGCGGCCCAACACCTCATGTCGCCAGACGACTACGGTCGAACGCTTGTCACGAGCGTGTATCTCGACACGCCCGACCGCTCGATCATTGCCCGCTCAATGGAAAAGCCCGTTT
>CABURF010000172.1 GCA_902493755.1 uncultured Coriobacteriia bacterium | reverse complement strand
TCGGAAGAAAATTATCAGGCATAAAATGATCTCTCGTGCACGATGTCTCTTTTCAGATTATATCGAACTAATCAAAATCCAGTTGATAGCATATCTGATTCCTTTATTTAGACATTATGACTGGTATGTTTTCATCCGTAGGTTCATCTAGATGATTTTGATAGACATAATATCTAGTTTCTCGTGCTATCATGCCCGAGAGCAAGAGGATCATGATGATGTTGGTTAGGCCCATGAGCGCGTTTCCGATATCGGAAACGGTCCAGACGATATCGCCGACACCCAATCCGCCGAGGATTCCCACGACGACGTAGATGACTTGATAGGAGACGATCGCGCGCTTGCCGAAGAGATAGGTGGCGCAGCGGTTCCCGTAGTAGCTCCATCCCAGAATCGTCGAATAGGCAAAGCTCACCATGCCGATGACGAGCACCGGTGTGCCGACGTAGGGAATGGTGGCAAAGGCGGCATTCGCCAGATCGGCGCCAGCTTGCAGGGAACCGTCCATGACGATGTCGGGATGGGCGAGCATCGTCGAGACGAGGACGAGTCCCGTGATAAGGCATATCACAACTGTCGACCAGAAGGTACCGGTCGAGGCGATGAGTGCCTGGCGTGCGGGGTTACGGGTGCTCGCGGCCGCCGCAACGATGGGGGCCGTACCGAGGCCGGATTCGTTGGAAAACAGCCCGCGGGCACATCCGTATTGCAAGGCGATCATGATGCCGCTGCCCACCGCGCCACCGAACGCCGCCTTGTTCGTAAATGCGCATTCGATTATGAGTGAAAACGTCTGGCCTAGGTAAGGGGCGTTTGAGACGAGGATGATGAGGCAGCCTATTGCATATGCTGCCGCCATGAAAGGAACAAGCTTCTCGCAAACGCTCGTGATGGACTTGACGCCACCGAATATGACCACGGCAACGAACGCCGCGATGACAAGCGAGACAACCCACTTGGGCATCATGGGAAAGTTTCCGCATATGATGCCCGTCATCGCTGATGATTGGACCGCAGAACCCGTGCCCAGTGTTGCGATGACGGCAAATGCGGCAAACAGAATGGCCCCGAGCTTGGCCCAGAAGGGGATGGAGCCGTCAGGACGTTTGAATGCGCGCTCCCAGGCGTACATGGCGCCGCCGAGCATCTGCCCACGATGATCCTTGACACGGTACTTTATAGCCGCATAGACCTCGGTGTACTTGGTTGCAATTCCGAAGACGCCCGTGAGCCACATCCAAAAGACCGCGCCAGGGCCGCCAGCAATGATGGCAGTTGCAACGCCGACAATAGACCCGGTTCCGATGGTGCCGGCAAGAGCGGTGACCAGAGCGCCGAACTGCGAAACGTCGCCTTCGCCTTCGTCATCTCTTTGTACGGAGAGCTTGATGGCGAGCGGCAGTTTGCGTTGTATGAATCCCGTACGAATCGTGAGGAAGACATGCGTTCCAAGTAGAAGGCATATCATGACGGGACCCCAAACGAAAGCATCTATCTGGTTGAGGAGCGAGGTGATGTTCATTATGTTATTAAGTTCCCATAAGATACATTATCAGACATTTGGTAGTTGAACAGTAAAACTGCTGGCACGCGTCCATGCATGCCGGCAGCCGTATGCTCGAAGCCTGTAGAGGCAAGCTATTTGCCGCTTGAGCCGAATCCGCCAGAAGAACGCTCGGTCTCGTCAAGCTCGTCTACTTCGAGTAACTCGACAACGGGGACCTCTTGAATGACAAGCTGCGCGACGCGATCTCCACGCGCAATGACTATTTCATTCTGCGTATCTGTATTGAGTCCAATCACGCCGATCTCTCCGCGGTAGCCGCTATCTATGAGCCCTGGCGTGTTCACGATGGAGAAACCCTGCTTGGCGGCAAGTCCGCTGCGAGGCTGCACGAAGCCCGCATAGCCCTGCGGAATGGCTATGGCGATACCCGTAGGAATCATAGCGCGCTGTCCCGGCTGCAGACTCACGTCCTTGGCTGCATAGAGATCAAGCCCTGCATCGCCTGGATTGGCGTATGCGGGCGTTGGCAGCTCTTCATCAAGCTTCTTGAGTTTGAGCGTGATGGTCTTACTCATCTTCTAGCTCCTGAACGTCGGTGGCTGATGCTGCATCGGCTGCGTTTTCGGTCAAGCTCTCAAGCTCTTCGCGCAGTTCATCGATATCCTTGAAGTCCTTGTAGACCGAGGCAAAACGAATATACGCAACCTTATCCAAATCGCCCAATCTTATGAGAACCTGATCTCCCAAGGATGAGGAAGGGATAGGTCCGCGATATGTATTGCGAATATCATTTTCGACCATATCGACAAAGGCTTCGAGCGTATGAAGCGAAACATTGCGTTTGGCGGTTGCCGAAAGCAGACTCTTGAGAAGCTTGGAGCGATCGAAGGGCTCGACGTGCTCATCGCGCTTGAGAACCATGATAGGCTCCTCTTCCCTTCTCTCGAAGGTCGTGAAACGCGTGCCGCACTCAAGGCACTCTCTCCTGCGTTTTATGCTTGCTCCGTCGTCAAATGAACGCGAATCGATTACCCGGGATTCTTTACAGCTGCAGTTTGGGCAAAGCATCCGTTCTCCTCACTTTGCATTGAATTATCAAGTAGCGTGATTCTAGCAGAGAACGATGCTTTTACGGCCGAGCTTGCACGAGCGTTTGCCCCAGGTGCCATGCCTCTCTACATGAAGGAAAAGACGAAAAGAGCGCCTGTGGCCACGGTACACGCAGCAAAAGCAAAGACTCGCTCACGCATGCCATTGAGGAAAACGTAACGTGTGTGCGAATCGAGCACGTCATGCACATCCGAGGAGAAATCACCGCCATGCAAATAGCCGAACGCCATATCTGCCATACGGTCTAATAGCGATTCGCGCGTACATGGCATGCCCTGGATAACGGTAAGCTGCGGCTGTGCATTGACTGACGTGAGCATCATGTTGGCTTCTTGTGTACGGAGAGCGTTCATGTTGACCTCCTATTTGCTTCATTTACGTGCTCGTTCGTTATATCCGTTACCTGTGACACGGCTTTAAACCGAACATCTGTTCCGCATATATAATATACGAACATTTGTTTGATTCCAATAAAAAACGAACATCTGTTTGTAATTAATAAGAATTTCGTCTAAACTCTTTGATAGCGAGTCCGGGAGGATGGCATGGATAACGAAAAGCTCACTAAGCGCCAGCAGCAGATACTTGATTACATACGTAAGTGCATCGAGGTTAAGCACTATCCCCCATCCGTGCGTGAGATCGGTCAGGCCATTGGCCTGTCTTCTCCCTCCACCGTCCATGCGCATCTCAATGCGCTTGAGGCAAAGGGATATATCAGGCGTGACGGGGCTAAATCACGGTCCATGGTCATCACGGGAGCAGAGCAAGAACACAAGATGCCGGCAGGCAACACGTCGACTACGCAGTTCAACGAGCATTCGCTCGTTCAGCTTCCCCTGGTCGGGCGCGTTGCCGCAGGCACGCCCATCCTTGCCGAGCAAAACATCGAAGAGGAGGTGCCGCTGCCTACCTCACTCTTTGGCGACCGCAATTCGTTTCTGCTCACGGTGCACGGTGACTCCATGATCAATGCCGGTATCTTCGATGGAGACACGCCCCTCGTGCGCGAGCAGA
>CABURF010000171.1 GCA_902493755.1 uncultured Coriobacteriia bacterium | reverse complement strand
AACTTCAGACCGTCGTAGAAGCCCTTCTGAGCAAGCTCGACGAAGTTACCAACGTGGATGGGCGCATCCTCGCCGTGAAGCTGGACGCGAATCGTGCCCTCGTCGGTCGTGATAGTGGCGATCTCCTTGCCATTGGGCTTATATTCCGGCGTATACAGAGCCATTGTTCCTCCTGAATGTAGTACGTGATGAAGTTGCTAAACTCTATGATTTTAGACGATAAGTGAACAGACGGCAAAAAGGCCAGCGGCAATAGCCCCTGGCCTGCGGTTTTTCTGGTGCCCCCTACAGGATTCGAACCTGCGGCCTTTTGCTCCGGAGGCAAACGCTCTATCCAGCTGAGCTAAGGGGACCGGTTTGTAAATCTACCACATCTAGGACGTCTTCGTGAGAATCGCGACCGTCTCGACATGATAGGTTTGCGGAAACATGTCGACCGGAGTCACGCGTTCCACCTGATAACCCCCCGCCTGGAGCTGGACCAGGTCGCGGGCAAGCGTCGTCGGATTGCACGACACATAGGCAATTGCGTGGGCGCCACTTGCACACAGGCCCTGAATGGCCTTCTCACCCAGCCCACTGCGCGGAGGATCAACGACGACCTTATCGGGTGCGCCCAGGCCGCTCAGCTCGCGTGCGGCATCGCCCCCGATGACATCAGCGTCTAGCTTGTTGCGCTCGAGATTGCGACGCAGGTCGCGTACCGACGAGCCAGCGGACTCGACCGCCGCAACGCGCTGCGCCTCGTGCGCAAGCGGCAGGGTGAAGGTGCCGGCCCCCGAGTAGAGATCGAGCATGTAATCAAGCCCGTTGGGATGGAGCCCCTCGAAGACGAGACGTGTAAGCACTTCGGCGCCCGGCGTGTTCACCTGGAAGAACGAAGGGGCTGAAATGAGCATGTTCATGCCATTGATGACTTCGTTCCAGGCCCCGCGTCCTCGCAGCGACTCGACACCGGCAACCTTGCGCTCCTTTGCCGAGCCCTTGAGCAGCACGCGCGTCACACCGAGGCCTTTCACGGACATGCTCTCGCCCACCACCTGCGCAACGCGCGCACGCGGAAAGCGCCCCGTATTCGTCCAAAGGGCAACCTCGACATCGTTGGTGCGTGTCGACACGCGGATACCCACACGCTCGATGCCGAGGTCCTCTTGCCCGGCGGCAAAGCGCAACGCGCCCGTGAGCGCTTTGGGAGCTTGCGAGAACTTGCCGGGGATGAGCGCACAGCTCGAAATCGGCGTAAAGTCGCCGCCACGCGCATGCATGCCGAGCGTGAAGCGTCCCGCCACGTCGAGTCCGACCTCGAACTCGACCTTGTTGCGGTAGTGCCACTCGCGCTTGCTCGCAATGCAGGCGGGCACATGCGTATCGACCCAGGCAGCGTCCATGCGTGCAATGCGCTCGAGCGCATCGATGACGGCCTGGCGCTTCCAACGCAGCTGCGCGTCGTAGGCAAGGCCGGCCCAGGGGCAGCCCCCGCATCTGCCGCTCGCGGCTTCGGGACAAAGCGGCTGCACGCGCTCGGGAGACGCCTCGACAAGATTCTCGAGCCTTGCGCGCACAAATCGATCGTCGGTGTTCACGTACTCGATTTGGCATTCGTCACCGGGGAAGCCCCCTGCGACAAAGACGACACGTCCATCGGCCAGATGGCCCACGCCATCGCCGCCGTACGCGAGTGACTCAATGTGGATTGTTTCGGTATTCATGTATCAATTACCTTCGGGCATGACAAAGGGCTGCCAAAAGAGGATTCACCCCTTTCGACAGCCCTTGCTCATGTACCTGATGCTTAGAGACTCAGCGAATCGGTCGGGCACACGGAGACGCAGGATCCGCAATCGATGCACTCGTCAGCATTGACCACGGCATGATCGGCGATGGTGATCGCGTCGACGGGGCAGGCATCTGCGCAAGCGCCACAGGCGATGCAGGTATCCTCGTTCACAGTTACGGCCATGAGAATCCTCCTTCTCTACAGTCCGCACCTTGCGGACTGTCAAAAAACAACTCGAAGCAGATTGTAGCCAAAATGAGAAACGTGATGCCGCACGATTGGATATCGAGCGGTAAATGACAGCGGACTTTTGCGTTCGGATGACGACGCAAGACGCACGTTGTGACACCTTCGGTGAATTTTGAACGCAGTTCAATACTATGCGCGCGTATTTAGGGCATAATGTGCTCACATCGAAAGGAGACCGAGTTGCCCTCGTCAAGCCGTAACCGCAAACGCCGCCAGAAATCGCAGCGACGCTCAGTCAATCTCCTCACCGTTCTTGGATGCATCGCCGGAGCATTTTGCCTGGTAGTCGTCCTTGCCTGCGTGGTGGGCGCGACCTGGCTCATAGGCCTGCCCGACTACAGCACCATCAGCTCATACGCGAACACCGGCATCACGACCATCTACGCGAATGATCGCGAGACGGTCCTCGCGAAGCTCTACCTCGAGAATCGCATCGAGATTTCTCAGGACGAAGTGGTCGACTACGTGCTCGAAGGAACCATCGCCACCGAAGACGAACGTTTCTACGAGCACGGCGGCATCGACCCCATCGGCATTGCGCGTGCCGTCATCGTCAATACCGCCTCTCGTGGCGCTTCCGAAGGTGCCTCGACCATCACCCAGCAGCTCGTGCGCAATACCGTCCTGCTCGACGAGATGAACGACATCTCCATCAAGCGCAAGGTGCGCGAGATGTACATCGCATCACAGGTCGAACGCCAGTACAGCAAGGATGACATCCTCATGATGTACATCAACGTCGTCAACTACGGCGATGGCTGCTATGGCATCGAGGCGGCAAGCCGCGACTACTTCGGCAAGCACGCCGACGAGCTCACGCTCTCCGAGGCGGCCCTGCTTGCCGGCATCCCGCAATCGCCCAACGCGTATAACCCCCGCGAGCACATGGACAAGGCGATGGCGCGTCGTGCGACCGTGCTGCAGCGCATGCTCTCGAATGGCTATATCACGCAGACCGAGTACGACGAGGCACTCGCAGACACACCCGTGCTCTCAACCGAGAAGATGACCGACGAGACCATCTCCGATATCGCCCCCTACTTCATCGACTACGTGCGCCGCGAACTCGACGAGAACCCGCGCTTTCCCGCCACCATCATCGCGCATGGCGGCTTGACGGTGTACACGACACTCGATCCCGACTTGCAAAAGGACGCCAATGACGCCATCGAGCAGAACATGCGTTGGAGTGACAGCCAACTCGATGCGGCACTCGTCTCCATCGTCCCCGACAGCGGCGAGATTGTCGCCATGGTCGGTGGCAGGGATTACGAAACCAACAAATTCAACCTCGCCACGCAGATGAGTCGTCAGGCCGGTTCCTCCTTCAAGACCTTCACCCTGCTCTCCGCCCTCAACGAGGGAGTCAATCCGGATGACACCTATATCGACTCGTCAAGCCCGGTGCAAGTTGGCAAAGACTGGACCGTCAACAACTCCGAGGGCCACGGACATGGATCGATGAGCGTCACCGATGCCACCATTTCTTCGGTGAACACCGTCTACGCGCAGCTCGTCCATGCCATCGGAGCGCAAAAGACCATCGATATCGCCCATGCCTGCGGCATCAAATCCGAGCTCGAGAAGGACGATACGGTCTCGCTCGGT
>CABURF010000170.1 GCA_902493755.1 uncultured Coriobacteriia bacterium | reverse complement strand
CATCGTTGTCCTAGTCGACGACATACTCACGTCGGGAAATCACTACGCGGCGAGCAGGGCGCGGTTGAAGGAATGCTTTCCGTCGATAACGACGATGGGACTGTTCCTGGCGAGACATCGGGACGATGTGCGATATGCGTACATCGACCCAGATCGGTAAGAGTGGGACCCTGCGTCAGTTTGGCGACGGTCGTGGATCCCCGAAAGATAAGTAGAAACCCCCATGCGCTTTGTCCGGCAAGACGGGCATGAGGGTTTCCGACAATGACCAACCTAAGGAGGCTGGTGTATGCATTATAGCATCCCTGAAGGGTTCGAAAACTGGGCTTGCTGCTCCTACCTGCGCAAATCGCGCGAGGATGAAGAGCGGGCAAAGCTCGAGGGCATACGCGGTGACGTGGAGGCGTGCCTCGAGCGCCATCAGCAGATCATCGAGGAAGTCGCTACCGAGAACGGCCATGCAATCGCGCGATGGTATCGCGAGGTCGTGAGCGGCGAGACCATATCCGCGCGCGAACAAATGCAGGTGTTGCTGCATGACATCGCCAACGATTGCTGGGATGCCGTCTACGTGACCGAGGTACCGCGTCTCGGGCGCGGTGGTGGTGGCGACCAGGAGAAGATCGTCAACGCCTTCAGATATACGAACACATGGCTAGTCACGCCATACAAGCTCTACGACCCGAACTCGGATGCCGACATGAAGCAGCTGAAAAACGAGCTGCGAAGCTCCGAGGATGAGTTCGATTCGATAAAGACGAGGCTCACGCTCGGCAAGGCGCGTTCTGCCAAGCGCGGCGTGTTCCAGAGTTCGGGTCGCGCTCCATACGGATGGAGATCAGTTCGCATAAATGGGCAATGGACGCTTGAGCCAGATGAAGATCACGAGCATCTGCTACGCATCTACGACATGCTCGAATCTGGAATGGGCTTCAAGACGATACGCGACGTGTTCCGCGCCGAGGGCGTGCCGACCAAGCGCGGCGGCACTTGGTCAACCGGTGCCTTGCAGCAGATTGCCCGAAATCCCGTCAACTGCGGATACATCAGGTACGGTTACCACAAGACAATACGCGAGCTTGACCGCGATACGCTCGGCGTGAAGAAGCGCATGGTACGCGACAACAGCGTCAAGCCCGTGAAGGGCTTGCATTACGGCAAAGGCGGAATCTCGAAGGAACGATTCGACCGCATTAATGAGATGTGCGCATCGAAGCCTAGGGCGAAGGTGGCCGGTCTCGTAAATCCGTTTGCCGGCCTGCTATTCTGCGGAAAGTGCGGATATGCGATGAACGTGACATCGAGAAACATAGCAAACGCAATCAAGTACGTGCGCCATAAGGACAGGTCGCACATGCTACATCAATGCGAGGGACAAAAGGCAGCGCGCCTAGATGTCGTCATGAATGTCATGATTGACTCGCTCGAGGCCATCGTCAATGACATGGAGATTGAGGTCAGCGGAAACGCTGCGCAAGTCGAGTATGAGCGGCACAAAAAGGCGCTCGAAAGCTCGCTCGAGGAGGCGCGTATCGCGAAGGCACGCGCGCTGGAGGCGTACGAGGCGGGCGTGTATTCGGTTGCCGACCTCAAGGAACGCAAGGACGAGATCGAGAGCCGTATCAAGGTGCTCGAAGACGATATTTCGGCCCTGGAGCCGCCCGTTGCCTCCCCGGAGAGGGTCATGTCCATCAGAAAGTGCATCGAAGCTCTTAGGAACGATTCCGTGAGCGTCGAGGCTCAAAACAAGTTTTTGCGTAGGGTCGTCAAGCGGATCGACTATTACAACGACAGCAATGAGCCCGGAATCAACAGGGTGCATCTCGACATTTTTTTGCTCTAAACGTGGCTACCTCGTAGTAAAGCATGGATGTTATTGGCACCAGCACGAGGGATGCAAATACGCGAGCAAACCCAAGAGCAACGTGGAGTTCTGGGAGCAGAAATTCGCGCGCAATAAGGCACGAGACAAACGCGTCAAGGAGCAACTCGAAAGCGAAGGCTGGCATGTCGTCGTCATCTGGGAATGCGAGCTCAAAAAAGACCGTATCGAAGAGACTCGTCAACGCTTACACGACGAAATCGAGTACGCCTTCGTAGAGATTTAATGCACGCTTGATTCATAGCCCGCACAGGCAAGCCGTTTCGCTCCGACGGTCGCTTCCCGACAGCTGCGCTTCGCGCATCTTTACGGCGCGCTCCCTTATACCTTCGCTTCGCGGCTTGCCTGTGCGGTCCCTGCATGCGCGAGTTCTTTCGCGGCGTAGGGCGCTTTACAGTAGGCGCATCAGGACGGATGAGATTGGCGTGAAGGAGGATGCGAAGCGTACGAGGTTACGCGAGCATCCTCGTGAACGGCAAGATTGCCCATCCTGATGCGCCTACTCCCACATGTAGCCGACGCCACGGACAGTGCGCAGATGCGCCGCAAGGTCGTTGCCAAGCTTGGAGCGTACGCGTCGCACATGCACGTCAACCGTACGCGAACCCCCGAAATAATCGAAACCCCAAACGCGCGAGAGCAACGCATCGCGCGAATAGACGTGCCCCGCATGCGTCACCAAAAACGCAAGCAACGCGTACTCGAGATAGGTAAAGTCAACGGGATTACCATCAACAAGGACCTGATAGGTCGAGAGGTTGATGACCATCG
This sequence comes from uncultured Coriobacteriia bacterium, assembly GCA_902493755.1. GTDB lineage: Bacteria > Actinomycetota > Coriobacteriia > Coriobacteriales > QAMH01 > QAMH01. The sequence continues at coordinate 987 of CABURF010000170.1, read as the reverse complement.
AATCGATTGCGATGAAATCGGAATTGGCCGTCTCCTCCCCTGGCCACAGAAGATGCCGCATGCGAATGAGCAGCTCGTCATCGGGAGCGTTTGAGAGGGCGAAGTCGGCACGAATATGCGCAGGCATGCGCAAAAGCCTGAGCGCTTCGACTTCCACCATAAGGAGTAACCCGACATTATCGGCAAGCCGCAACTTTTGCTCGAGTGCGGCAATGCCATCGGAGCGCATGTCCGCGAGAGAGTACACGACAAGGTCGGTGGGTGGAAGCGAGGAGCTGGCGGTAGCTGCAGAGCAGAGCTCAAAGTCAGCATCAAGCTCCGCCGTCAGACGCGCAATGCGTCCATACGTCTGCATGCCCTCCTGTATGTATAGCACGCGTTTACGATGCATGGCACAGTACCCGGTCGCTTTCTACAGAATTGGGAAGTACCGATCGAGTTCCCATTGCGTAACTTGGGAACGATACGAACACCATTCTTCCTTCTTGTTCTCGACGATAAAGCGATGCATTTCATCGCCGAGAATCTCGCGCATCAACTCGGAAAGAGCTCGATGGCTTCATGTAAATCGCCAGGCAGCATGCGATAGCCGGCAGCGAGCGCTTCTGCCTCGCTCATAGTTGACAGATCGTCAGTGAGGGGCGGCTCGAGCTCGAGCTCGTCTTCGATACCACGCAAACCCGCGCCCAGGAGCACCGCGAACACGAGGTAGGGATTGCATGCCGGATCGGGGCTACGGTACTCGAAGCGAGCGGCATTTGCCTTGCCGGGTTTATAAAGCGGCACACGCACGAGTGCATTGCGATTGCGATTTGCCCAGGTCACATAGAGAGGAGCCTCAAAACCGGGAATGAGGCGCTTGTAGGAGTTCACGTATTGGTTGGTGATGAGCGTCATCTCGGGGGCATATTTGAGCAGGCCCGCGATGTAATGCTTGGCCGTCTGCGACAGCCCAAAGCCAAGCGGGTCGTTCTAGATCGGAAGAGC